>JAHIKO010000024.1 GCA_018897535.1 Candidatus Dependentiae bacterium | reverse complement strand
CAGCAAGCCCAACAGCCATATAATGTAAACTTTGAGGGGAAATCATACCTTTACCTCACTTTCATTTTCGTTTATAGCAACAGCAAGATAGGTAATTGTCAGCATTGTAATAACAAATGATTGCACAAAAGCTTCAAATATTCCGAAAAATATTTGTGCTCCTGCTAAAAAAAATACTGCGACTAAACAGGATTGCAGTACCAAATTAACAATTTTATACTTTTTTAAATCAATAAAATAATTAAAAGTAAAATATAAAATCAAACTTACCAAAGAAAATACTATAAAAAATTCTTTATATTTTGATAAAGAATTTATGGCTATCAAAAAAATTATAGATCCACCCAAAATATTTCCAAACAATCGAAATGACATGGAGGCAACTTTAGCCAATTCTCCAATAATATTTAGGGGTAACATGATAAAAATAGGTTCAATAAATTCCTTTAAAAAATGTTTTAATCCCAATACCTTTATTTTTTGATACTGAACATACAAAAAACCCATTGTGCCAATAGCAAAAGCCGTATTTATATCTTTTGTTGTTTCATCAAAAAACGGTAATAATCCAACCAAACATCCAAATAAAGTAAAAAAGAATATGGATGAAGTAAATGCAAAATATTCATATTTAAAAACAGAACCAAATGATTCTTTACAAAGATTATCAAAAAATCCAACAAACTCTTGCACAACCAAAGATACCGGGTTTAAATTTTTTTTCATAAAAATTCTAGCTATAAAAACTAATAAAAAAATTATTGCCATAGCTACCCAGGTGTATATTAATGTTCTTATATTAATATGAAAAAATTTACTACCAAGTCCTAAAGACTCGAACGGTTTTATAACATTTTCATCAAAAATAGATACATTCATTTATTTAACCTATTTTTTATAACTTTTAAGTCTATATAAAATTATAACCCAAAACGAAATATTAAAAGAAAGCACTGTAATTATTAAATTAATTTTAAATACAAAGTAAAGTAAAACAAAAATAGAGATTAAAAGTATAAAATTTAATGCTGTATTTATACTATATTTAATAATATTTTTGCCTACTGATCCAAAAAAAAATTTATAAAGCTTATTAAAAAATAAAAAAGCGTATAAGACACCAAATAAAACCCCAACAAGAACTGATTTAGCTATTAAAAAAAACATATAAATTCCAAAGTAAACTATATATATAAACAAAATATTGATTCTATCGGTTATTATAATTTAACTTATATCAAATTAGATTTATATAAAATTAAAATAAAAATTTAAAATTTAAGGAGAATATTAATGAAAAAGCTATTTTTAGCTATTTTTTTTACTTTTTTAAGTTTAGCTCAAATTTATTCATTCACAATCACAGTACAAAAAGATCCGAATTTACAATCACCGGTTGTTATAAAAGTTGAAGTTGATGGAATTCCAAGAACAATTGGTGATTTTAACTTTCAAAATTTAGGATTAAATGGATTTGAAACTACACTTATGAACCCGGCAACATTAACAATTACAGCAAAAAGTGATGCCCTAGAAGTAAAATTTGAAAGTAAAATAACCGGAGCAAGGATTTTTTCCATATCTAAAATAGGCGATAAGTTAGAGATTAAATAAAAAGCTTGAATTTTAAACATAAATTAATCTAAAATTATATTTAGTTAAGTGTAATTTTAGTGTTCTTAGGGATTTTTGGGGGATGTTATGAAGAATATCTATTTAATTATATTATTTTCTATCTTTTATAGTTATTGTAATGCAGAAATAACAATTAAAGTTATAAATGAAACAAATACCGCTTGGGATATAGACATATTTGAGCAAAATACAGGAAAGGGCGAATGTATTTTAAATAACAACGGTGATGCCCACACATTTAATAATATGCCAAGCAACTTTACAATAAAAGCCACTGCCCAAGATTCAAATTTAACCAGAGGAAAGGCTTTAAGCGAAAAAACTGATAATATTGTATTAAGCAAAGATATTAATTTTCCGGACGGTAAAACTGTAACAATTTATATAAGAACTTACGACTGTTCTTCACAAACTTGTCCCTCCAAAAGACCTGATCATGAACAAGGCAAAAACAACATATGCTATTATCTTAAACAAGATCCTGAAATGTTAAAAATGTAAAAACAATTACATCTTATTTTTATAATTTTTTTCAATATTTTTATTATTTTAAAAAAATATTGACTTTTCAAATTGTAATTTATTACACTAAAAATAGTAATAGAAACGTTTCTACTTGTATTAAAGTGTATATTATATTTTATATTTAATAATTGGAGTATTTATGTTTAAAAAAATAATAAACATTATGATTATCATTTTGGGTATCACGACACAATGTTTTTCTTTTTCTTCCAATCTTATGCAAGCAATAAATGATGGTAATCTTGATAGTGTAAAAAAAATAATAGCTGAAAATAGTAGTGAGTTAAATGCAACAGACAAACAAAAATCAACAGTTTTAATGTTTGCTGTTTATAAGGGTGAACCAGAAATCGTAAGTTATTTAATAGAAATGGGTGCCGATATTAGTCTTGAGAATAGCAAAAATCAAACAGCTCTAGACATAGTAATGAGCGAAATAGAACAATTATCTGCCGGAACTGATTTCGAAAAACAAATAACATCAATATTTGATGAATATAAATATATTTCTAATAAAGAAACTACTCTAAATGATTTACAAAAGCTCAAGTCTTTAGTAGAAAAAAATGCAAATAGCTGGGCAACAGCTACTTTGGTAGACTACATAAAAGTAATGGAACTATTATTGAAGAAATAAACACTTATAAAATATTTCAAAAAGATAGAGGAATAAAATATAATTTCTCTATCTTTTTGAAATCAAAATAATTTCCTTCATCACCGTATCCGGATTTAAAGAAATTGAATCTATGCCTTCTTTAATCAAAAATTCCGTTATTTCAGGATAATCGGATGGAGCTTGCCCGCATATTCCAATTTTTACATCATTCTTTTTAGCTCCTGAAATAGCCATAGACATCATTTCCTTTACAGCTTCATTACGTTCATCAAAAATATCTGCTACCAATTCAGAGTCTCTATCCACTGCCAAAGTTGTTTGTGTTAAATCGTTGGAACCAATAGAAAAACCATCAAAATATTTACTGAATTTTTCAATTAATATCACATTCGATGGAATTTCACACATCATATAAATTTGTAAGCCATTTTTACCACGTTCAAGCCCATGTTTTTTCATTTCAGCCAAAACCAATTCGGCTTCTTTTACAGTTCGAACAAATGGAATCATAATAATTAAATTATCAAGCCCCATGATTTCTCTAATTTTTTTCATAGCTAAACATTCAAGCCTGAATGCATGTCTATATTTTTCGCTATAATATCTTGAAGCACCTCTAAATCCAAACATTGGATTTTCTTCAACAGGCTCAAAATATTTACCTGCAATAAGTTGTTTATACTCATTGCTCTTAAAATCTGAAAGTCTTACTATCACAGGTTTTGGATAAAATGCAGCAACAATGGTTCCGGCTTCTTGAGCCAATTTATCTATAAAATATTCCTTTTTATCTTTATATCCAAAAGTTAATTTATTTATTAAATTTTTATCGTTTTTTAATAAAACTTTTTCCGGTTCAACAAGTGCGCATGGATGAATTTTTATAGTGTTATTAATTATAAACTCAAGTCTGGCAAGTCCAACTCCTTGTACCGGTAATTTAGAAAAATTAAATGCCTCATCCGGATCACCAACATTTGTAAATATTTCTGTTTTTAATTTTGGTATTTTTTTAAGTTCTATTTTTTCTATTTTAAAATTAATTTTTCCTGAATAAACATATCCAATATCCCCACTACTGCAATCCATAGTAACAATATCGCCTGTTTTTAATTTATTTGTAGATCCAATAGCACCTACAATAGCAGGAATACCTATTTCTCTACTTACAATTGCAGCATGACAAGTTCGACCGCCTCGATTTGTAATAATTCCGGCAGCTCGCTTCATTATTGGCTCCCAATCAGGATCCGTCATATCGGTAACTAAAATTTCATTTGGTAAAACTTGATGCATATTTTTTGCACTTGAAATTACACGAACTTTACCTGTGGCTATTTTTCTTCCAACGCTTTTACCGGTAACTAAAATTTTATTTTTATTTTTTGTATCAAGAATATATTCTTGCGTAAAATTTTGATCTTGCTTTAAAGAATGTACGGTTTCAGGTCTTGCTTGAACTATATAAATTTTATTATCAAATCCATCTTTTGCCCATTCAATATCCATGGGAACCCATTTACTTTTTAATTTAGAATAGTGTTCTTCTATAATTAAACACTGTTTAGCTATATCTAAAATTTCACTATCAATTAGTGAAAATTTTAATCTATCTTTTTCTTTAACTAAAATATTTTTTACCGGTTTATTTAAATTTCCTGAATAAATCAATTTTTTATTTTTAGAACCTAATCTCTTTTTTAAAATTGGTGCAAAACCTTTTTCAAGAGTAGGTTTATGAATATAAAATTCATCAGGACTAATAGATCCTTGAACGACATTTTCACCAAGGCCATATGAAGAATTTATAAAAATTACATCTTTAAATCCGGACTCCGTATCAAGCGTAAAAGCAACACCCGCGCTAGCCATATCGGATCGAACCATTTTCTGTATACCAATTGATAAATAAACACTCATATGATCAAAACCGTGATCAATTCTATATGAAATAGCTCTATCATTAAAAAGAGATGCAAAAGATTTTTTACAAGAATTTAGCAATTCTTTTTCACCGGAAATATTTAAATAAGTATCCTGCTGTCCTGCAAAAGAAGCTTCCGGCAAATCTTCTGCCGTAGCAGATGATCGCACTGCAACTGAACATGTTTTACCATATTTTTTTTGCATATCTTTATAGCTTTGCAAAATTTCTTTTTCCAAATCTTGCGGCAAATTGGCGTTACAAATTAAATCTCTTATTTTTTTGCCTATAACGGCAAATTCTTTTAATTTATTTTTATTAATATTTTTT
>JAHIKO010000023.1 GCA_018897535.1 Candidatus Dependentiae bacterium | reverse complement strand
TTTAAAATAATAGGTAGTAAATGAAAAAGTTAATTTTCAGTTTTGGGATATTGTTATGTTTATCTGTATTAAAAATAAAACCAAACTTCGTACCTATTTCAAAAGCTTGTAGTTCCGAAAAAATTTATAAGATTATTCCGGCGCAAGATTTTAAACCAAATGAAACTTTGGATTGTATAAAAATTTCACCGCTTGATTTAAAATCAGGTTTTATGCATACATCGTTTGGAAATCAAGTTGAAAATACTTTAAAAAAATTTTTCCAAAATATTCCATATATATTAATTTTAGAAATTGATCCCAAAATTTTAATTGATAATGGCTCTGAATTAAGAGTAGAACAAAATAATGGAACCGGTGATTTTTATCCACACTTTTATGGAACACAAAAAATTCCATCTGCAGCAATTTTGAAAATAATCAGAGTAAAAAAACAAGTTGGTCACGAAATTTTAAGAAAAAGAATAGAAAATATAAGTAAAACTTTAAGTCCGGGATACATTGGCGTGGCAGCAAAGCACATCGAAAGTAAAAGGCATTTTGAATTTAATGCAGATTTAAGTTTTCCTATGGCAAGTACATATAAGTTACCAATTGCAATCTATTGTTTACACCTTGTGGATAACAAAAAATTAAATTTAACAA
The DNA here is from genome assembly GCA_018897535.1 of Candidatus Dependentiae bacterium. Classification (NCBI taxonomy): domain Bacteria; species Candidatus Babelota bacterium. The sequence goes on along the minus strand of JAHIKO010000023.1, from coordinate 7,681 downwards.
ATAAAATTAAAGTAAATCAATACAATTTAAGACGCGGTTGTCACATAAAAGCTGGTCGTAGTTATTCAATAACAAAACTCATCCAATTAATGATAGAAAAAAGTGATAATGCCGCATCAGACTTAATTTTAAAAACGGTTGGAGGTCCGGCAGTCGTTACCAATTGGTTAATTGATAATGGTTTTTATAAAATAAAAATAAGTAGATCTGTGTTAAAAATGATTGCAGATTATTCCGGAATAAAAAATTTGAATGATGAATACAATTGTTCAATTAATAGAGATTTGATGCTTTTAAATAGTGTAAGCAAAAGAAATAGAACGACAGCTCTAAAAAAATTTTATAACGATAAACAAGATACAACTACACCAATTGATATGGTAAATTTGCTTGATAAATTTTACAGCAAAAAACTTATCAGTAATAATTCAACAAATTTTTTACTAAAAAGTATGGGCAATTTGAAATGGGGAAAAATGCGCATACCTAGATTATTGCCAAAAAACACCAAAGTTTGGCATAAAACCGGCACTATGGATAGTATAATTTCTGACGCAGGAATTATTGAATTGCCCGGAAATAAAGGGCACATTGCTATTGCAATATTTACAAATAAATCTCAAAAACCCCATCAGTCTGCAGCCATAGCACGTGTATCCAAATTAATTTTCGATTATTATCGCAGTACAAGTATTTGCAATACGTGTATTAAATAAAACTAAAAATCAAATTTTTTATAAAAAAATCTTTTGGTAATTTCTGCAATAATTAAATACAAAAATGCTATAAATATAATTATTAAAATTATATTTAATGAAAGTTTTTCAAATTTAAATTTTTTGCCAAACCATGTAAATGGAATAAGCCAACCAATTAAAATACATATAAAACTATTAAAAAATAAAATAAGACTCGCCCTACTTTTCAATATTGGTAATTTTTTAGTTCTTATCACATGAAAAACTAAAATCTGTGTAGCCAATGATTCCATAAACCAAGCTGTTTGAAAAACGCCTTGCGATACATGTAAAACATAAAATAAGAAAAAAAATGTAAAAAAATCAAAAATAGAACTTACAATACCAAATACCGCCATAAACTTTTTGATAAAAGAAATATTCCAACGTTTTGGTCTTTTTATCCAATCATCATCAATATTATCCAAAGGAATAGAAACCTCTGAAAAATCATAAATCAAATTATTAAGCAATATTTGAATTGGCAACATTGGCAAAAATGGTAAAAAAACTACAGCTCCTGCAGCGCTAAGCATATTTCCAAAATTAGAGCTCAACGTTACCATGATATATTTCATAGTATTGCCAAAAGTTTTTCTGCCCTCAATAATTCCATCTTTAATTACGGATAAATTTTTATGCATCAAAACAATCCCTGCGGCTTCTTTTGCAACGTCAACCGCATTATTTACAGATATTCCAATATCAGCTGCTTTAAGCGCCGGAGCATCATTGATTCCATCACCTAAATATCCAACAACTCGGTTATTTGCTTTTATTGCTTTTATAATTCTTGTTTTTTCATCAGGTGAGCACCTGGCAAAAATTGTAACATCATTAACTTTTGCAATTAATGCATCATCGGTAAATTTATTCAAATCAAAACCAAGAATAATTGATTTTATTTGTAATCCAACTTCATCACAAATTTTTTTTGTAACAAGCTCATTGTCTCCCGTAATAATTTTCGTTTCAACGCCAAAACCTAAAAGCTCTTTTAATACATTTTTTACATCCTTTTTTGGTGGATCCATTAGTAAAATAAAGCCATTAAAAATCATTTCGTTTTCGTCTGTTGAGTCATATCTATCTTTAAAATCAACCCGTTTTTGAGCTACAGCTAAAACACGAAATCCATCTTTACTAAATTGTTCAAATATGTTTTTTGCATCTTGTTTTATTTGCCGATCAAAAGTAATTACAGCACCATTATTCATACAGTAGTTGCAACACTTAAAAATTTCTTCCGGAGCACCTTTTGTTATAAGTAAAATTTTTTCATCATGTTTTACAATAACACTCAATCTCTTTCGATAAAAATCATATGGAATCTCTTCAACTTTTTCATATCCTGTTGTATCAATTTTTCTGTAAGATTCTATAGCCAAATCCAAAGGATTTTTTATTCCTGTCTGAAAAGTACTATTTAAATATGCAAAAAAAAGTACATGTTCGTCAGTTTTGCCCAAATAGTCCGTATATTTTACAATTTCAATTTTATTTTCCGTTAATGTCCCGGTTTTATCCGTGCATAAAACATCCATACTTCCAAAATTCGGAATTGATGAAAGTCTTTTAACGATAACGCCACTTTTAGCCATTTTTTTTGAACCAAATGCCATGGTAATTGATAATATCATAGGCAAAAGTTCCGGAGTAATTCCAACAGCAATTGTTACGGCAAAAAGAAATGAAATTAAATAATCATGTTTTAAAATTGAATTTATCAAAAAAGTAAATAATACAAGCCCAAAAATTATTTTCATTAAAAAAAATCCGAAATTATTTATTCCTTTTTCAAAATCACTTTTTGAATAATTATTTGATAAATTTAAAGCTATTTTGCCAAATTCAGTATCTTTTCCGGTATTTATTACAATGGCTATGCAACTACCACTGACAACGTTAGTTCCTCTAAAAATTATATTATCCAATTTAAATACATGATCAGATTGAGCTTTTAATTTAATGTTTAATTTTTCTTCAGGAAAAGATTCACCGGTTAATGCAGACTGATCAACAAAAAAACTATTGGTTTCAATTATTCTTGCATCTGCGGGAACCATATCTCCGGAACTTAAAAAAACGATATCACCCACAACAACACTTGCAACCGGAATCTCAACTTGCTTACCGTTTCTTGCAACCAAAGTTGTTGTTTGAACCGATTCAATAAGTTTTTTAACAACTTTGTCGGCACTATATTCTTGAAAAAAATCAAGAATTATACCTAAAAATATCATGCATATTATAATTATTGCATCTGTAATATTTCCTAAAAAAAAAGATATGCCGGCAGCAATAAAAAGAATTATTATTAAAGGGTTTACAAAATGAGAAATAAATTCAAAAAAAATATTGAATTTTTGTTTATCTACTAAAATATTTGGGCCATATTTATAAAAACGTTTTTTTGCTTCACGCTCTGATAATCCATCTTTAGACGAATTAAGAATTGAAAATATATTTGTAATTTCCATTGTTGCAAATTTTAAAAGTTTTTCATTCATAGATACTAAATCTCCACTATTTAAATAAAATTTAGTTTAAATTAGAATAAACCGTATCAAATTAAAAACTTTTATGTAAAGAATTTAAATATCTTGAACTTAACAACAAAAAATAATAAACATGTAAATTAAATAAATATTGGAGAATATATGAGTGATAATTTATTTATTAAAAACGGAATAACAATTCCAGAGCATGAACTTGATATAAGTTCGAGTAAATCCGGCGGCGCCGGAGGACAGCATGTAAATAAAACCGAAACAAGAATTACAGTACGCTGGAACCCTAAAAATAGTAATTCTTTAACTGAAGAGCAAAAAGAACTGTTACTTAAAAATTTACAAAATAAATTAACGTTTGATGGCGATCTTGTAATTAGTAATAGCGAAACAAGAAGCCAAATTCAAAATAAAGAAAATGCACTATTAAGACTTGCATTTGAAATTAAAAAAGCACTTTATGTCCCAAAGCAACGCATGAAAACAAAAATTCCAAAAAGTGCTATAGAAAAAAGACTTAAATCTAAAAAACAGCATGGTGAAATTAAAAAAATGCGAAGTAAAAAATTTGATTATTAAAAAATGAGAAAAATGCAAATTTAAGCGTTTTTATTAAATAAAACAATCTGTTAAACTAATAAAAATGGTTGTTTTAAATAATTTTTGGGGTTTTTTATGTTTTTTAATAAAATTTTTAAAAAAATAGTACTTTTTGTTGTATTTTTCACTAAATTAAATCTATTTGCGCTCAATATTGAACCAAATAAAGTTTGGGAAATAAAAGACAAGCAAAATAATACAAAAATAATGGAATTTTATGAAATTAACGGCTCATCATATGACTTTATTAATTCATATGAAATTTTAGCCCCAATTCAAGCTGAAGCATTCGCAGACGAATTTCATAACTGTCTTTTAAGCAAAGATAAAAATCTTATAAATAAAATGAAAAATTATATCGTTGAAGGACTAGATTTAGATCTATCTTATGAACTTGAAATAGCCAACTCTAATGATAAAGAATTAAGAATAAATAACTAATTGGAAAAACTTAATAATCAAATAGAATTAGCAAAAAAATTTTTAGATAACAACATGTGCATAGAAATTGATCCTGTATATTTAATTTTAGTAAAAAATGAAAATGATGAATATTTAGGTTTTTCAGTTTTTTCACCAAAACCGAATCAAAGAGTTTATCTATCTATGCTTGCAATAAAACCCAAAGCTCAAAGTCAGGGGCTGGCAAAACACCTAATATTTTCAATTTTAGATATATTTCCCAAATTAGAATCAATATTTTTAGATGCAGTATACTGGAATACAAAAGCTCGAAATATTTATGAACATTTTGGATTTAAGATTACAAGCATAAGCGAATTTACAAACACATTCGAATATAAAAAAAATTAAATAAAAATATTTAATTTAATTTTCAAAAGTATTAGAATTATTTTGTATAAAAAAGTTTTAATAATTGGGGATTTAAAAATGTTTGATTGTCACACTCATTCAACTTATTCTCCGGATAGTACCGCAAAAATAGCTAACGCTTGCAATACAGCTGCAAAAAATAATTTGTCAGGAATAATTTTTACAGATCACTACGAAATCGATTTAATTGGATCAAGTTATATATTCAACCCGGATTTTGCAAAACGCAAACAAGATATTGAAAATATAGAGCACAAATTTAAAAATAAGTTAAAAATCTTAGAAGGCGTAGAAATTGGTTTTCAGCCACACATTAAAGATGATCTCATAAAAATTATACAAAAAAATAATTTTGATTTTGTAATTGCATCGATTCATTCAGTTCAAAAAGAATTTATCTCAAACGGAAAATATTACGAAAATAAAAACAATCAAGAAATTTATTCAAACTATCTTCAAGAAATTTATAAATCTGTTTCTGAATTTAATGATTTTGATGTGGTTGGACACATAGGCTATGTCAGAAGATATGGCAATTTAACAGATCGCAATATGAATTTTAAAGATTACCCTGAAATAATAAATGCAATACTAAAAGAAGTAATTAAAAAAAATAAAGGTATCGAAATAAATTCGTCTGGATATAGAGATATTTTACAAACACCTATTCCAAATTATGATATTGTAACCGAATATAAAAAATTGGGCGGAGAGATTATAACTCTTGGCTCAGACTCACATAGTCACAAAACAATTGGTCACAGTTTTGAAATTGTAAAAAATAGATTAAAAGATTTGGGCTTTAAATATATTGCGCATTTTGAAAAACGTGAACCTAAATTTACAAAAATAATATAAAAAAAATAGACCAAAAAAAATTTGGTCTATTTTTAATTTTAAGTAAAAATTAATTTTATCTATATCTTTGATTAAAATTTCTGCTTTTTTCAGCATCTATAAGCATTTTTAATAATGCAGCAGAAAGATCTGCCGAAGAGAATTTATCGCTTACAAAACTTTCAGTTATATTTAAATAAGATGACAAATCATGCTTTCCAATATTTTGTCTTACCTTTTTAAGCACGCTATCAGCCTTTTTTTCAATACTGTAATCTACAACAAACTCTTTTTTACTTGGTTCATTAGCAGCTACAACACCCTCTTCACTCCAAATAACAGGCTTTTTATTAACTTCAAGCTCAATTCTTGGAATTTCAATTTTTGTAAATTGCATAATTCTACGCAATTGCATCATTTCACTTCTGGCTACAAAACTGAATGCCTTTCCGGTTTTTCCGGCACGACCTGTACGGCCAATTCTGTGAACATATGATTCAATTTCTCTAGGAATATCATAGTTAAATACAAATTCAACATCTGACACGTCAATACCTCTGGCCGCAACGTCAGTTGCAACTAAAATATTGATAACCCCTTTACGAAATTTACCCATTATTGCATCACGGCTAGATTGTCTAATATCACCATGAATACCGGCAACCTTGTAACCTGTTTGATATAGTATTTTTGATATTTTATCCACATATCTTCTTGTGTTACAAAATACTATGGCAAGCTTAGGTTTATGCTGATTCAATAAATCCATTAAAAAATCAATTTTATATGGCGACTCTACATTTAAATAAGCCTGTTCAATAGGAGCTAAATTAGCTTTTTCACTCTTAACTTTTATTAATTTTGGATCTTTTTGATATCTTTTCGTAATCTGTAAAATTTCGGCTGACATTGTTGCTGAAAAAAGAACCGTTTGATGATCTTTATTAATTTTATTCAAAATAAATTCAATATCATCTCTAAATCCCATATCAAGCATTTCATCAGCTTCATCTAAAACAACTATTTTTACCTTGTTTAGTTTTAATGTACCACGTTTAAGATGATCAACCATACGACCAGGAGTACCTACAACTATTTGTGGTCCACGTCTTAAGCCAAAAAATTGCCTTTCTATTGGTTGTCCGCCATAAATAGGCAATGATGATATATTTTTTTTAAATTTTAAAAATTTATTAATTTCTGTAGAAACCTGAATGGCAAGCTCTCGTGTAGGACACAAAACTAAAACTTGAACATCTCTACTGTTTGCATCAATCTTTTCTATTGCAGGAAGACCAAATGCTGCAGTTTTACCTGTTCCGGTTGAAGCTTGTCCAACGATATCATTCCCATTTAAAATTTCAGGAATTGCCTGAGCCTGTATAGGCGTTGCAGTTTCAAAACCCATCGATGCAACAGCTTTTAAAAGCTCTGCCGATAAACCTAAATTTTCGAATTTTATTTTATCCATAGATATTATTAATCCTTTTGTTTATTGTAAATTTTTTAAATTAACCAAATAAATAACCGCCATAATCCGCGCACACAATAAAACAAAACGGCAGATTATCTAATTTGATCTGTTTACAATAACAAAGATCAATAATCGATTATTCAAGAACGAATAATAGCCTATCATAAAAAAAAGCTTTATGGAAACGCCATTATTCGTTATTTTTATGCTTTTTACTTTAAAAATGCCACTAAAGTTTCCACCATGATCAAAAATATAACAATCATTGTAAGCACTTCTTCGTGAATAACATCCAATCTATCCTGATAAACAGAATATAAATCTTGAATTATATCCAATTTACGTGAAATTGAGGTTCTCCACCCGGAAAGTCCCATTTTTTCTCGAAGCATTGAATAAACACGCAAATAATAAGCTTCACCTTCCATTTTTATACTGTTTTCCAATCGTTCAGTGATTACAGATATATCAACTCTAAGTTGTGCCAAAACCGAAACTGGCAAATTAAATCGTTGGCCTAAAAACGGTATGTATGCCGTCCAAGGTATTGTGTAATTTTGTTGCGAATAAAAATAGTTTAATTTTTCATCAAGAAGTCGATCAAAATACTGTAATTCAAGCTGTTGAATATTTGTAAACTCAAAAAATTCCAATGAATCAAAATACTCATCGTCATAAATAAATGCGCC
>JAHIKO010000022.1 GCA_018897535.1 Candidatus Dependentiae bacterium | reverse complement strand
CTAGTGCGACTTATCCGCCATAGCTTTATGCGACGGCGGAAGGCTGGTGGAGAGGGAGGGATTCGAACCCTCGATACCCCTTTCGGGATATACACGATTTCCAATCGTGCGCTTTCGACCACTCAGCCACCTCTCCCGATTTTATTTTTTCAAAGGTCTTCTAGCAACAGGTTTTTTAATTGGTACATCTTTTGCAACAGAAGGGATTTTTTGAGTAATTTTTTTTGCTATTGCTTTATCGCCGCCAAGATCTTCATCCTCGGCTTCAATTGCTGAATAATCTACTACTTCAGGTGTGTTTGAAGTTAACGTTTCTTGTGCAGCAGTTTTAGCTTTTTGAATTAAATCTTTTTTATCTACTTTTGCCGCAGTTTTCTTTTCGTTATGGAGTTTTTGGCCATTTTTTACAAATTCAGCCAAATATTGCAATATAAATTCTATTGATCTTGAAGAATCATCGTTTGCAGGAATTACAAAATTTATTCCATCAGGATTCGTGTTTGTATCGACTAATGCGATTACCGGAATTTTTGCGTTTACAGCTTCTCTTAGCGCAGATAATTCTTTTTTAGCATCAACCAAGACAAGTGCTGCCGGTGGGAATCTTAAATCAAGAATTCCGCCAATATTTTTTTCTAAACGTTCAACTTCTTTTTGGATTAAACTTAATTCTTTTTTCTTATAATAATCTGTAGGCTTTTTAATTATATCTTGTAAGTGCAACAATCTTGTTATTGCTTTTTTGACTTGATCAAAGTTTGTCAAGGTTCCGCCAACCCATCTATTAATCACGAAAGGAGAATTAATTTCTTTTGCTATTGTAGCAATGGCTTTTTGAGCAGATTTTTTTGTACCAACAAACAATATTGATTTACCTTCTGCGGCACAATTTTGTAAGTATTTACCGGCTCGTTCCATTAAAAAAGCAGTTTTTGCTATATCTATTAAGTGTATTTTATTTTTAGAGCCCCAAATAAATGGTTTCATTTTAGGAGACCAGCGTGATGTTTTGTGTCCAAAATGAACTCCGGCTTTCAACAGATCTTTTAAGTCTACCATGATTGATCCTTTGCGGGTTTTAACAATTATCTCTTAGGTTCCATCACTGGCTACCACCCGAGTTAAGAGATAAGATTCAACAATTAAACTAACGAGTTAAAATTTTAACAAATATAATTTAAATTACAACCTATTCTTCACCTATTGTTTTATTTTCTTTTATAATTTTATCGTATTTTTTACCAATAAATAATGTAATAATTGTCCAAATGGTTGATAATCCAATTATTAACAATGCATTTATTCGGGTTAAAATTAAATATGCAGTTCCGCTATAAAATACATTTACCATCGATCCTGCAACTTTGGATCCGGTTCTACCAAATGATTCTATCCAAGCTTTTGATTTAAATTTAATATCTTTAGATGTTGGTATGTACAATATTTCTCTTACAGGTGCATTAAATCCGTAATGTAGTGCTCTCAATATTACCATTATAACAACAACGGTTGATAGGTTTGGTCTGGTTAATAAGCCAAACATCATTAATATTGTTGATATTGGCATGACAAATAAACAGAAAAACACACCCATTTTTTTCAATAAAGCCGATGTTCCAAATGCAGAAAATATTAAACTTAATCCATTAAATGAAGCTGTATATAAAAACATAAATGAACTCATGCCGACAATAGCATTATTTGTTTCTATAGACATTTGTACTTGCATTTGATAATCAAGAATAACATTAATTGCTTCGTAAAGATAAACTAGACTGAACATTCCAAGTACATAAGGTTGCGTTACCATTAACTTTAAACCTTCAATCATACTCACTTTTTTTTCTTTTTCTTTTTGTTTTTCTGCTTGATAAACAGCTTCATAACCATGTAATAAATATCCGGGAATACTTTTTTTTAATTTCATTATGCATAGGCATGCAAACAGTAATAATATTGCAGAAACTATTAATATAATTGGAATACTTTTTGTATATGTCATGTTGATTTTTTCCAGTAAAAACCAACTTAATAATGGGGATATTATTCCACCAATTCTGGAAACGGCAACTATTTTGCCATAACTATTTTTAGCATCCTCAGTATCGCTTATTGAGTTTGCAAAAGCCCAAAATGTTCCAACGGCTAATGGTGAATAGAGGTCAATTAAGACGTAAAAAATCCAACCAAAAATTCTGTATGGGCTTGTAGCTGTATTGGACAATCCTATTGTTGGATGCATCAAAACTAACGCAGTGATTATTATTGTTACAACATAAAATGTCAGAAAATAGTATACAACTTGATGTCTTTTTAATTTATCTACTAATTTTGAATATATAAAAAGTATTGGGATTAATATAAAAATAGTTATTATTTTTGTATATGGTTGATAATCTTTTCCGACTAATCCTAGAAAAACAGATGTTTTAAGTGGGCGGATTACTGAATAGGTTGCAATTATAAATAAAAATGCACCACCTAATAAAAGTAATTTCTTGAAATTATAAGCACCAAAGTTTCCTTTGGCGCTTATATATCTATCTTTTAACTTTTTTATAAATAAAAACATTTGTCCTCTATTTTTAACATATAATTTAAGTAAATATTAATTGGGGTGATGTTTTTTACTAATTTACGTCTTCACCAATAACTTTTTTCTCATCGACTACTTTTTTGAGTTTATTGCCTAAAAATGGAATTACAGCTAACCAACATCCCATAAGACCGAGTATTACAACTAGATTTGCCATCAAAAAAGACACCGGCGCAAGTTTGCGCATTACAATATTAAGAGATGAGCCGATACCCTTTGAAAATCTTCCACCGAAAGCATCTGTCCATGCTTTCGCTTTAAATTTAATTGCTTTGGTTGTAGGTATATAAAGAATTTCTCTTGTTGGATGATTTAATGCATAATTTAAAGAACGCAATGCAACTAAATCAATAAATAACATACTTGCCGATGGATTAAAAATTGTTAAAACAATTAATCCAATGGTAATTATAGGGAATATATATAAAGTTTTATTTATTCCAAGTAATCTTAATAGCGGTGTTGTACCAAAGAGCGTAATAAATAGTCCAACCAAATTCATTATAAAGTAATATGATGCAAAATAGGCTGTAAGTGATCCGGCGGATTCGTGTGAAGCATCAGCCGCAATTTGAACAATATATTCAACTATTACAATTGTTACTTCATAAAAAAGCACAAGCCCAAATATTCCAAGAACATAAGGATTTTTTATCATTACAATCAAACCTTCGAACGGTTTTTTTAGCATATTTTTAAAACTAAAAGCTTCTTTTTCAGCTTCTTTTTCTTTAGCCTTCTCTAATTGATAAACCGCTTCGTAACCGTGCATATGATATCCCGGTACATATTTCATCATAAAATAAATTGATACGGCTGCGCATAAAAGTAGAATACAACCTATTAGTAAAAATTTAGGTAGAACAATGTGATCTTGACTTACGCTAATAGAATTTGTAGCTAAATAAAGAAGGCCTGCTGTTATCATGCTACCTATTTTAGATCCGGCAACAAAAAGCCCATAGTAATTTTTTGCATCTGACGGATTATTTATAGAGTCTGCAAATGACCAAAATGACATAGACATAAACGCTGCAAAACTTTCCATAAAGAAATACATTCCCCAGCCAACAAATCTATGCACGCCAATTGATGTATTTTCTAAGCCATACACCGGATGTATTAAAAATGCATACAGCACTAGACATCCTATTGCGTGAAAAATCAAAAATGCATAGAGTAGTTGATGCCTTCTTAACCAATCGACAAGTTTTGAATAAAATAATAAAAGTGGTATTAAGAAAATTAAAGAATAAATTTTTGCATCGGGAACATAAATTGCGCCAACCGTTTTTGCAAATATTGCATTTTTTAATGGACGCCAAATTGCCTGGGTTGCTGACATAAAGAGAAATGTTAGTGACAAAAAGAAAACTTTTAAGCGATATTCCTTTTTTACATTCCAAAGAGAGAGAATTTTTTCGACCAATTTGTTCAGCATTCCCGTTCCCATAAGTTAAACCAAAAGTAATTGTATCAATTTTTACTGCAAATATTTTTTAAATACTTTTAGTGATTATTTAAGATATACGAAACAACTTTTGTCTTAATTATAAATGTGTTCTTATTATATTATTGGGTGATCAAAAGTCAATTTATAATTTTTATTTATTTTATCTTTCGGATTCACATAAAAACACTTATTTTTTCTAATAGTAATAATGTGATTGGGGGTATTTTTCTTGCTTAAACTGTTTTTTTATCGTAATATTAATGTGTTGGGATTTTGGGGTATTTATCGTACTGAATTAATTGTTTTGGGATATTTTTAATAAATATATTTATTGAAGGTTTTATGGAGTCAGTAAAAGACCAAAAAGTAAAGTTTTTACCTGTTTTGCCGTTGAAAAATATGGTTGCTCTTCCAAAGAGCATTATTCCTGTTGTAGTTGGCCGCGATATATCAATTAATGCGGTAAAGTTTGCTGCAGAAAATAATAAAGAAATATTTGTTTCGGCTCAAAAGCTTGAAAATGTTGATAATCCCGGTGTGGCAGATTTATTTAAAATAGGGACTAAGGCAAATATTTTACAAATAGCCCGTATGCCAAATGGTACATTTAAGATATTGATTGAAGGTATTTGTAGATCTGAAATTCAATCTGAGCAACAAGCGGAAGGCTTTTTGGGTGTTATTGCAAAAGATATGACGGCTGAAAAAGATTTAGAGCCCGCATCTTTAAGCGCCATGTGGCGGAATTTATTTGAAACTTTTAAAATTTATGTTTCGCTTAACAGTAAGATTTCTGAAGAAATTTTGGCAATGTTTAAGGGTCCTCAAGACCTTGATTATTTAACCGATACCATTGCCGTTCAGTTGCCACTTTCATTTCATCAAAGACAAGAAATTTTAGAACTTGTTGATCTGGAAAAAAGATCAATTCATTTAAGCGTTTTATTGGAAAAAGAAATTGCTGTTCTTGAAACTGAACAAAAAATAAAAAAAAGGGTGCAGCGTCAGATTGATAAAAATCAAAAGGATTATTATCTAAATGAACAGATGCGTGCCATACAGCGAGAACTTGGCCGTCAAGATTATCAGCAAGAGATTGATAGTCTGCGACAGCAAATTAAAAAAACGAAATTATCTAAAGAAGCTTTGGACAAAGTTGAATCTGAAATTAAACGTTTAGAATCTATGCAGCCTACATCACCTGAAGCTGTTGTAAGTAGAAATTATATTGATTGGATTTTAGGCTTGCCATGGAATGTTTCTACCAAAGATAATGTAAGTTTGAACGAGGCCGAAAATATTTTAAATAAGTCTCATGCCGCTATGAAAAAGGCAAAAGAAAGAATAATAGAATTTTTGGCAGCTAAAAAATTTGCCGGAAATGATCTTAAAAAAGCGCCAATTGTTTGTCTTGCAGGGCCTCCGGGAGTTGGAAAAACATCGTTAGCTCTTTCAATAGCCGATTCTTTAGGCAGAAAATTAGTTCGTATATCTTTGGGAGGTATGCGAGATGAAGCTGAAATTCGTGGCCATAGAAGAACGTACATTGGAGCAATGCCCGGTAAAATTATTCAAGCTATGAAAAAAGCCGGAGTTACAAACCCGGTTATAGTTCTTGATGAGATAGATAAAATGGCTATGGATTTTAGGGGTGATCCGGCATCAGCGCTTTTGGAAGTTTTAGATCCTGAACAAAATAGCGTTTTTTCGGATTATTTTTTAGAAATTGATTACGATTTATCCAATGTTATGTTTATAACAACGGCCAATGTTGTTGATAATATTCCATATCCACTTTTGGATAGAATGGAAATTATCGGTCTTAACGGTTATACTACAGCCGAAAAATTAAAAATTGCGCAAGATTTTTTGCTCCCTAAATTATTTAAAGAACATGCTTTAAAAGTTGCGCAAGTAAAAATAGATGAAAATATTGTATTAAAAGTGATAGAAGAATATACAAAAGAGGCGGGTGTAAGGCAACTTGAAAGAGTCCTTGCAAAGCTAATAAGAAAAAGCATTCAGTTATTGCTTAAAGATAAAAATTTAAAGACGGTAACAGTTGACCATGAAAGTGTTATTTCTTGGCTTGGAAGACCCAAATTTAAATTACCGGATAGAACAAAACTTAAAGATGTTGGCCGTGTTACAGGTCTTGCTTGGACAGAGGTTGGCGGAGATGTTTTGGATGTCGAAGTTGTTACGTTAAAGGGTAAAGGTGCTTTAACTTTGACCGGACAACTTGGTGAGGTTATGCAAGAATCTGCACAGGCCGCTATGACTTATATAAGATCAAGAGCTAAAGATTTGGGTTTAAAACCGGATTTTTATTCTGAGTTGGATATTCATATACATGTTCCCGAAGGTGCGATTCCAAAAGACGGGCCATCTGCCGGTATTACTATTGGAACTGCAATTGCTTCTGCATTGACCGGAATTCATGTGGACAAAAATGTTGCTATGACCGGTGAAATAACTTTGCAGGGTAGAGTTTTGCCTGTAGGCGGCTTAAAGGAAAAACTTTTAGCTGCTGCAAGACTTGGAATTACAAAAGTTATTGTTTCCAATGAAAATGAAGATGATATTAAAGAGTTTGAAAAAGAATTGGATAATAAACTTAACGTTGTTTATGTTGATAATATGGATGATGTTTTAAAGAATTCCTTTTCTGTTGATCCATTCGAGAAGGCTAAAATGGATGGCAAAAATTTGACTAAAAACAAAAGTAAAAAGAATTTGAAAAAAAGTAAAAAAAGAAAAAACAAAAAAGTAAAATCAAAAAGATAAAAAATAAATTATATACTTAAAAATAAAGCCTCAGATTAAACCTGAGGCTTTATTTTTAAAAAAGAAATTTAATTGGATACGTTTATAGCACCATTATTTTTTAAATAATGCTTGTGATTATTTGATAAACCAATTGAATCTTTGAAATCGGCATTTTTCACAATTGAATTATTAAAAATTGTTTTATCGTCAAACAGAACATTTACGAACTTGGAATTTGTAAGATTTGCGTTTGTAAGATCAGTGACCGTTAAATCTGCGTCCGTTAGATCTGTGGACGATAGGTTCCAACCGGATAAATCCTTGCCTTTAAAGTAATTTGTATTTCCAAATTTTGTATTATTAATTTTAGTATCTTTTGTAATAATTGCATTTGTAAGATTTGCTCTTATAAGAATTGCTCCCCTAAGATCAGCTTCATTGAGATTCGCTCCTGTTAAATCTGCGCCAGTTAGATCTGCGCCCGCTAGGTTCCAACCGGATAAATTTTTACCTTTAAAGTAAGTAGTATTGCCAAATTTTGCACTAACAATTCTGGTATCTTTTGTAATAATGGCATCTGTAAGATTTGCACCAGTAAAATTTGCACCGTAAAGATCTGCATTTGTAAAATCTGTGCGAGCAAGATTTGTGCCAGTTAAATCTGCCTTGTAAAGGTCTGTCTTAGATAGGTTCCAACCGGATAAATTTTTGTCTTTAAAGTAATTTGTATTTCCAAATTTTGTATTATTAATTTTAGTACCTTTTGTAATAATTGCATCTGTAAGATTTGCACCAATAAAATTTGCGCCGCTAAGATTTGCATTTGTAAAATCCGCGCGAGCAAGATTTTTCCTTGGACTATGGGTGGAAAAAAATGCGTTTGTAAGATCAGCTCCATTGAGCTTGGTGCCTGCTAAATTCCAATCAGATAAATTTTTGCCTTTAAAGTAATTTGTATTTCCAAATTTTGTATCATTAATTTTGGTATCTATTGTCATAATTGCATTTGTAAGATTTGCACCTGTAAGGTCCGCGTACCTAAGATTTGCACTTGTAAGATCTGAGGCTGTAAGATTTGCCCCTGTAAGATCTGCGCCCGCAAGACCTGTGTTCGACAGATTCCAACCGGATAAATCTTTGCCTTTAAAATAATGCGTTGCGCCAAATATTGCACCTTTAATTTGGGTTTCTTTTGTTATTATTGCATTTGTTATTATTGTATTTGTTAGATTGGCTCCCAAAAGAATTGTTCCTGTAAGGTTTGCTCCAGATAGATTGGTTTTAATTGCATTTACATTATAAACATATTCGTTATAAGTTATGCCAAAATTTGCACCGGAAAGATTTGCTTTGGAGAGATTTGCACTGGAAAGATTCGTACCAGAAAGATTTGCGCCGGAAAGATTCGTACCAGAAATATTTGCACCGGAAAGATTTGCAACAGAGAGATCTGTGGATTTGAAATCAATATTAGAAAAGTTGCCTTTGTCAAAATTTTTATTTTTTAAATTCAAATAATTTCCATCAATTATACAAATGATTTTTGTGTTATCTTTTTTACTCCAGTTTATTGTCATATTTGGAACAACATCTATTTTCATAAACGACTCAAATTTTTTTTCCGGAGTTCCATCAAATCTTTTAAAACCACTTTCTCCTTTAATTTTAATTTCGATATATTTTATATTGGTTTTGCCTTTATTTATGATTTGTTTTTTTATTTCATTGATATATGTATCACCAGATGATTGGTCTATATTATTTAAGTGAGCATCTTCTCCTTCTAATGATATTTTTACATCAATTTGTTTACCCAAGTTATTTGTTAATCTAGCCTCTTTTGTTGCAAATAAAGCATAATTAAAGAAATTTAAAAATAAGATAACTCCTGAAATTTTTCTCATAAATTTCCCTTAAAAAATAAATAAATAAAAAATTTTAAAACAACAAAAAACAGTATTAGTTTAGAATTATTTATTTTTTGAACGCAACAAAATTATTATTATTATTATTATTATTATTACTCTTCGAGTTCTTTTACAAATATACCGGCTTTAATCTTGGGTTCAATCCAAGTAGATTTTGGTGGTAAATTTTCATTTGAATTAACAACTTTTAAAAGATCTGAAAAACTTAATGCAGGTAACAGAAACATTACAACAAAATCACCTTTAATATATTTTAAAAGTAGATTTTCAATACTTAAATTACCGCTTACAAATTCTATATTTTGCCCAATTTTATTGCTATCGTTTTTGAATATCGGTTCGATAACGTTTTTTTGAAAAATATATGGAATTATGTTTTCTATTGGATAATTTTGGGGTTTTTTAAATAGATTTTTAAATTTGTTCCATGTACTATCCGGATTTTGCTTTTTTAATTTTAATGTATACCATTGCGAATTATAAAACATACGAATGTTTTTGTGCGGTACGGTTTTTTTAATTGTTTTTTCAATTGTAAATGATTGGCCTAATAGTTTTTTAAATTCAGATTTTGTAAGATTATTAATCTCTTTTAATAATCTATGATACGGATATATGGTTATTTGTGATTCCGGAAAAACAGCAGCCGTCATATAGTTTATTTCACATAATTCTTGATTGTTGTTTGTATTTGCATTACATGATTTATCGCCGGCAATATTTTTTTTTGCATTTTTTAATCTTTGCGCTGCAGCAGACCTATGGTGGCCATCGGCAATATATAAATTGGGAATAGTTGAAAATATTTTACTTATTTCGTTAATGCTTTTTTCATCTTTTATTTTCCATATAAAATGTTTTGTTTTATGCTTTGTATCTATTACAAAATCAGGATAAGAGGCAATTTTTTTTGCTATTATATTATTGATTATTGGATTGTCTTTATAGCACAATAAAATTGGTTCTATAAAAGCATTTTGTATTGTTATTATATCTTGTGCAAATTCAGCTTTAGACTCAATTATATTTTCATGCTTTTTTATTTCACCTTTTTCATAATTTTCTATAGATATTTTGCCAATTATTCCCGTATTTACAATATCTTTTCGCTGCTGTGAATAGATATAAAAACATGGTTTTTTTTCGCGTTCAAAAAAACCGCTGCTTATAAATTCTTTTATAGCGGCAGCATCACTTAGTTCTCTTATTTCTTCATATGATTTTATTTGTTTTATATTGTTAAAAATCGTTTGCGCGCCGGATATATTTGTGTTGTTTTGATATTTGATGTCTGCCAAAATTGCTGAGGCATCGCTTCTAGGCATGTATGCTTTAAACGGTTGAAAGTCTATTGTTGCATAAAGTAAGCTTACAAAAGCTCCAAAAAAATAAATTATAAATAAATTAATTTTTTTCACGAAAACCCCTTTCTCTTCGTATGTCTAATTTAAAAATTCTTTTATTTTTTGAGCAACCATATTTGCTTGTTTATTTAACCAATCAAATGAATTACTCCCCATATTTTTTGATATTTCACTATTAAGAATAAGCATTTTTGATTTTAAATAAAGAGTTTCAAAATCTTTTGTTATAAAAATGCCATTATTTTTTTCAAGATCTTGGGCAATAATTTTAGTGTTTTGATAGTAAGGTCCGATAATTGATGGAATGGCCCAAACAGCAGGCTCCAAAAGATTATGTCCTCCAATATTAACAAAAGTACCTCCAAGATAAAAAATATCTGCAATTTGATAGAGCTTAAAAAGTTCTCCAAGTTTACAAATAAGCAATATGTTATTTTCAGATAATATCTTGTCCAAATTTTCTTCTAAATTTAAATTATTTTTTTCGTTATATATAAAATATTTTTCTTGGGTAAAGCTTACTTTTTTTATTAATTCCGGTTCCCAATTAAAATGTCTTGGTGCCAGTATTAATTTTAAATTTTTAATATTAAGTTTTAATTTGTTAAATAAATCTAAATAAATATCAAGCTCTCCTTGGTGAATTGAGCCGACTAGCAAAATCTTGTAGCTATTTTTTAAAATTATTTTTGTTGTGATTTCTTTTTTTTCTAAAACATTTAATGTCTTTATGTTACCTAATGCTTTAACTTTTTTTGGCACTACCCCTAATTTTTCGAATAGAATTTTATCATCATAAGTTTGAGTAAATATTTGATCAAATAAATTAAAAATATTTTTTAAAATAGATTTAAATATAAAATATTTTTGTACGGAACGTTCTGTTATTCTTGCGTTAAGCAAGTACAATGGGACATTTAATATTTTTGCCAACATAAGAAAATTGGGCCAAATTTCAGCTTCTATAATTATTATTTTAGTAGGATTTATACGTTTGAATGCTGCGAGCATTACGATTAAAAAATCATATGGCAAAAAACTTATATAATCAGCTTTTAGGTGTTTTTTTGCGATATTTTTTCCAGCTATGGTGCCGCAAGTTACATAACATATTGTATTTGAGTTTTCTTTTTTTATTTGATTAATAATTGTTTCGATGGATAATATTTCGCCAACAGATACTGCATGTAGCCAAATAGTTTTTTTATTATTATTTATATTCTTAGGTATAAAGCCAAATCGTTCTTTAAATGATCCAAATACCGGTTTTTTTTTAAATTTTCGTATTACCAAATAAATACAGACAATAGGTAGAATTAGTATTTGTAAAAATTGATATGCTATAAAAATAAAAATTAGTTTAACATTCATGAAGATCTCGTTAATAATAAAATCGTCTTATCGAAATGTTATTAATTACCCCAAGGCTTGCCATAGTTATCCATAGGTTTGTAACGCCGTAACTGAATAAGGGTAATGGAATGCCGACAATTGGAAGTATTCCGGTTACCATACCGATATTTATACAAACCGAAAGTAGAATGTGCAACATTAGGCCAATTGCTATTATTTGTTCTGCTAAGTTGGATAGCTGTGATGCGATTACTATAATTTTGAAAAAAAGTATTGAAAATAAAATAAAAATTAAAATAGCCCCAAAAAAACCTAATTCTTCACAAATTACGGAAAATATAAAATCTGTGCGAGCTTCCGGTAAAAAAGCCAGTTTATTTTGAGTTCCTTTTAATAAACCCTTTCCGAAAATGCCCCCGGATCCAATTGCTATTTTAGATTGTTCAAGTTGATAGCGTTCCTTTCTGACATTTCCCTCTCCAAGTAGTACTAGAATTCGTTGCTTTTGGTATGGCTTTAATTTTGTCCATAAAAATGGAGCGCTAATAAAGACAATTATAAATGAAAATATTATAAATTTTTTATTTATTCCAATAACCCAAAATAAAATTATTCCTGATAATAGAATAATTAATGCTGTTCCCAAATCCGGCTGTTTCAGTATTAGAATAAATACAATAAATAATATGCTTAAAGGGAATAAAAAATTTTTAATTACAATTCTGTTTAAGGCATCTATTTTTATGGGCTTTAATTCACAAAAATAGTATGCAATGAATAATGGAAATAAAAATTTTGTTAATTCTGATGGTTGAAATTTGAAAAAATATATTGAAAACCAGCGCTTTGCACCCATCGCAACAAAACCTTTTAATATTGTATAAGCTAAAATAATAAGTGTTAAAAAAAAACCTGCAAAGCCATATCTTTTTGTCGCTTCAATATTTTTAACACTAAAAAAAATATAAATAAATATTCCTGTAATTGCTCCAAATAATTGTTTTTTAAAGAAAATAGAAATTGGAGCTTCCGGTGTGTATGTTGCGCTAAAAACAAAAAGTAAACCTAATAGCAATAGTGCTAATATTGTAAATGTTATTGTTTTATCAAAGTAATAAAAATATTTATATTTAAACATTATTGTTTTTAAACCTGTATTTTTTTGTAAACTGACAGATATAATTTAGCAGATATTTTATAAAAGTTTTAATTATTATGATTCCACTAAGTTTAGAATTAAAAAATTTTTTAAGTTATGGCGCAGATATTCAAGAAATTGATTTTAAAGATTATTCTTTAATTTGTTTTTCCGGAAAAAATGGAAACGGTAAATCTGCATTGTTGGATGCAATTACTTGGGCTTTATGGGGGCAAGCAAGAAAAGTGTCTGGCTTGGTAAAACCGGATGAAGGTTTGTTGCGTTTAGGTCAAACCCGGATGATGGTAAGTTTAAAATTCAATTTTGCCGGCCAAATTTATAGAGTAAGAAGAGAATATTCAAAAACCTATGGCAAACCATTGATGAGTTTGGATTTTGATCTTTACGATCAAATTAAAGATAAATTTTTACCATTAACGGATAAATCCATAAAACAGACTCAGGAAAATATTGAAAAACTTTTAGGTCTTGATTATCAAACTTTTATTAATTCAGCTTTTTTTAAACAGGGTGGGGCTGATGAATTTTCAAAAAAAACACCAAAAGATAGAAAACAAATTTTAAGTAATATTTTAGGCTTTTCACGGTATGACGATTTGATGTCATTGGCTTTAAATAATGCAAAAAAATTTGGTGATGATTATAAGATTGGCCAAGTTATACAAGAAAATATTTTAAAAGAGACTTCAACAGAACAGGAATTAAAAATTGTTCAGTTAAATGAAGATGAAAAATTAAAAAAAATAAAAGAAAATATTTTAAAAATCGAAGAAAACATAAAAAATAATGAGATTGAATACTCAAATTTTCTAAAACTAAAAGATAAATATGCTTTTTTTAAAAAAGAACTTGATTCCATTGATCAAAGATATCAACAAAAATCTTTAGAATATTTTGATCTGGTAGAATCATGGAAAAAAACGCATTATCAACTTATTAAGCTTGATAATTTAAGTAATTTGGAGAATCAAAAAAAAATATTAATCGAAAAAGATAAGATTTTTACAAATAATCAAAAAGAATTTTTAATATTGCAAGAAGAGTTGTTGAAACAAAAAGATTTGTTGCAAAAATCAAGGGTTATTATACAAGAAAAAAATAGTATTTATTTAAACGAATTAAAGTTAATTGTGCAAAGAAGCGAAATTGAATTAAATGCCGTTTTAAATTTAAAAAAAGACAAAGAATTAGAGTTAAAAGATTTGTTAAGCAAAAAAAACTTATACACTCAAGAATTGAATCTATTGGTAAAAGAATTGGCTGAGGTTGTAAAACATGAATTTTATTTAACAAATTTTAATAAAATATTTGAAAAACGAAGATCTTTTTATGCTGTTTTGGTTCAAAAGGGTAATTGGCTTAAAAGTTCACTTAATGATATAAAAGAAAAACTTGAGACTATTAAAAAGCAGGAAAGTCCTGTGTGCCCATTGTGTGAACAAGTTTTGACACTAAAACGTAAAGCTTTTTTATCCAATAAATTTTTAAATGAATTTAATATTTTACAATATAGACTTTTGCGGCCATCAAAAATAATAAAAAATTTAAAAGATCTACTCTTAAAACAACATGAAGAATTAAAAAAACTTCAAGAAAAAGATGGTTTTTATAAAAATCAAAATGCTAAATTTATAGAATTACAAAAAACATTAAATGATTTAAATACAAAGATAGATCTAATAAATAAATTGTTGATAGATTTTGAACAAAAGATTGTTATATTAACTGAAAAAATAAGTAACGATAGATCTAATTTTTCAAAAATAGAAGAAGAACAAAAAAAAATCGTGGAGCAGAATCCTGAAATTTTGAATATAAACAATAAAATTAAAGAACTTGAGTTAAGAAAAAATCGAGTTGCTTATGATTCTATTGAACATAATAAAATTCAGATTAGCTTATCTGATTTGGAAAAAAAACTATTTTTGATAAGTAAATTTGATGAAGAAAAACAGTTACAACTTAACAGACGCTCAAAAATAAATTCAATTTATTTACAGTTAAAAGAGCTCAAAATTAATAAATTAAAATTGGAAAAAGATATTTGTGACTTAAAATTTAACCTTGATCCGGAAGCTTTTTTGCATAAAGTTAAAGTTTTACTTAAACAAGATTATGATAAATCGTTAATGGATAGAGATATTGTTTTGCAATCTATGGCAAAGTATGAGCATGAACTTTTGCGTATAAAAGAATTAAAAGACGATTTTGAAAAAAGAAAAATTGAATTGGAAAAAATTAAAGCACAATTTGAAGATTATCAAATATTGGCCAATGCTTTTAGTAAAAATGGAATTCAGGCTTTGTTGATCGAGCAAGTAATACCTCAAATTGAAGAAGAAGCAAATAACATTTTGGCAAGATTGACTGACAATCAAGCCCAGATTTTTATAGAATCTTTAAGAGATTTAAAGGGCGGTGGCGTTAGAGAAACTTTAGATATAAAAATTTCAGATTCGACTGGAGTAAGACCTTATGAAATGTTTTCCGGTGGGGAAGCTTTTCGAATTGATTTTGCGTTAAGAATAGCTATATCAAAACTTTTAGCGAAAAGATCCGGAATTGCACTGCAAACTTTAATTATAGATGAAGGTTTTGGTTCTCAGGATGAAGATGGTTTATCTAGGTTGATGGACGCAATTTATACAATAAAAAGCGATTTTACAAAGATTATCATTGTTTCTCATCTTGATAGTTTAAAAGAAAATTTTCCGGTACATTTTATTGTTTCAAAGAATGCTTCAGGATCGTTTGTAACTGTTTATGAAAGAGGTTGAGTTTCAACTAATTTAGATTTGTTTTTATATATTAAAATTAAAATTATTATAAAAAATAAAATATGTACTAAGCTGGACATTCTTAAATCTTTATTTACCCAATTTGGAATTTGATCGTTAGATAAAAATATAAGTATTGGGGCTCTGCGCAGTATTACTTTTACAAAAACCAATCCGGCGTGCGCACCCATATTGGTATATAGCTTTTTAGTACTTATAAAAATTAAATTTAAAAGCATTCCCAGTAAAAATAGACCCAAACCCAATTGCCAGTTTTTTGTAATTAAATTTAGTGGATTTTTAAGATCATGAACAAACATAAAAATAGTTGATGTTAGTATCAGACTTGAAAATACTGAAAAATACTGGGTAAAGTATGGGAAAAGTGTACCCCTAAAAATTAATTCTTCTGTCCATGCAAGCATAAAGACAACAAAAAAGCCAAATATTGTTTTTAACAATAAATTTATAGAAAAATATCCCCAATTATTATTGTATGTTGCAAATCCGGCCAAATAAAATAAGTACAAAAGTATTGAGTGTAAAATAAAAAATATAAAAAAATATGTGCAAAATTTTTTTATAAAATCTTTTTCTTTTAAAAAATATAAATTTGTTTTCAAAAAATTATTTAGAAAATTAACCGGTAATGTTAATAAGAATAAAATAATTTGAAATATAACTATTGTTATAAATGCAACTTTACCAACGCCACGACTATTTAATAAACTAAAGCTTTGGTCTAATGCTATTGCTAGTTGCTGTAAGATTAAAAATGTGATTAAAACAGAAAGGGCCGATATTAAAATCGGCCCGATCGCTCTGATAATTTTTTTTATCACCGAAAGCCTGATTAACGAAGTTGTTCTTTAAGGTGTTTACCTGGCTTGAATCTTGGAACGTTTACTGAAGGAAGGTTTATTCTTGCTTTTGTTGCAGGATTAATTCCAACTCTTGCTGGACGATGTGATAGCCAATATGTTCCAAATCCTGTGATAGAAACTTTATCACCTTTTTTAAGTGATTTTTCAATTATGCGGGTGAAAGATGCTAAAACTTTAGAAATATCTTTTTTGCTAAAGTTTGTTTCTTCACTCAATGCATTTATCAATTCGCTCTTGTTCATTTACATTCTCCCAAATCGACAGGGTTAAAGAGTTATAATTATACACACACGTACTACTCTCACATTTTTACAAATATATCAAACATATTCAGCAGAAATTTAAATGGTGTTTGTTGCTTTGTCAAGAAAAATAGAAAAAATATTTTATTTTTAACAATATTTTATATTGATATTAATTCTTAAAAAAAATAATTATTAGCTTTTAAAAAGTTTTTTTATTATTATTTTACTGAAAGAAATTATTATTTTGTTGTAAAAAATTAAAACAAAAAAGAGAGATTTTTATGTTTGTTGATACGCATTGTCATTTAAATTTAATGGCTAAAGATAGTTATGAAGAAAAATTTTGTGAAAAAGATTTTAAAAAAATAGAAGAAATTATAATTCGTTCAAAAAAAAACAAAGTAGAAAAATTTTTAACAGTTGGGACAGATTTGGCTGAAAGTAAAAATTCTATTTTAATTTCGAAACATTTTGATTCTGTATATTCAGTTATTGGTCTACACCCATGTGATGCAAATGATTTTTGGCAAAATGATTTGCAAGAAATAAAAAAGTTAATTTTAGATAAAAAAGAAAATAAGATAGTTGCAATAGGTGAGACCGGTTTGGATTATTTTCACAAGCCATTTGATAAAGATTTGCAAATTAAAGTTTTTGAGGCTCATATAGAGCTTGCAATTGAAAATAATTTACCACTGGTTATTCATGTTCGAGATTCTGTTCAAGATTTATATGATATTTTGAAAAATTATAAAAATAAAATTGCAGGAGTTGTTCATTGCTTTTCTCAAGATAAAAATTATGCACAGCAATTTTTGGATTTAGATTTGTATTTGGGTATTGGCGCAATAATAACCTATCCAAAGAATGATTACTTACGTGAAATCGTTAATTTTATTCCATTGGATAGAATTTTACTCGAAACCGATGCTCCGTTTTTGCCGCCACAAGAATTTAGGGGAAAAAGAAATTCGCCTGAATATATTCCAATTATTGCAAATGCAATAGCCAATATTAAAAAAGTTAATCTTGAAGTTGTTGAAAATATTACGACAAATAATGCAAAAAAATTATTTGATATTTAATTTACCCAAGCCTGATTTTTTTTGCTTGCAATTACTTTGGCATCAAAAATAATTTTTTCATCAAGACCTTGCGATTTCATTAAATTTATTGCAACAGTTTGGTTGCTTGCGCCTTCTTCGAGTTTGAACGGATATGTTATTGTATTATTTTTTTCATCGGCGTTGGCACTCACTTTATAATTTTTGAAAATCCCATTGGTTTCATGTTCAAGATTTGTCATTTCATGATAATGGCTTGCAATTAATGCTATAATTTTATTATCTTTTGAGGCCAAGTCTGCAATATATTTTGCAACTGCACAACTTGCAGCTTCACCTTCAACAGGATTTGTTCCACTAAACATTTCATCGCCAATTACAATGCTTTTACCGTTATTTTGAATATGAGAAAGTAGATCTTTTACTCTTAAAACTTCTGATTTAAATAAAGAGTTGCCACCGGTTATATCATCGGTAATATTTAAGTAAGAGTCTATATACGTAAATGGTGTTAATGTTGCAATATTTGCAGGAACTATTGTTATAGTTTGTGCCAAAAGTGAATTTAATATTATAGATTTTAATATTGTAGATTTGCCTCCGGCGTTTGGTCCGGATATTAAGGCACATTTTGCATAATTATATCCGCCAAGAATTATGCTGTTTGTTACAACTTTATTTGGATCTATAAATGGGGTCCAAAAATCCTGGATATTTATATAAGAATTTTCTTGATCCAAATATTGTGCAAAGCAATATTTAGCATTATTTGTTTGTGATTCTTTATATAAATTTGCTATTGAAATATAAGCATCAATTTCACCAATTGCTTTTATAAATTGCACAAGATTTTCTTGTGTTTTTGCTATTAAATAAGCTGTGCTTAATATTTTTCCGCGTAAAAAATAAAGGTGCAAAAAGGCAGCTTGGTCCGGTTTAAAAGTTTCCGATTTAAGACTATCAAGAGCTTGTTTGAATAATTTATTTATACTTTTTTTCTCGTCTAAAAATTTTTCTATCTCATTAAAACATGAAAGATTGTTTTTTAGCATTTCATTTGAATTTATAATATTTTTGATTTCTTGTGAGCTTGTAATAATTTTTGCGATCTTGTGTAATTTTTCATAAGCATTTTTTACAGTTTTATATTTTGTTTTTTCATCTTTCCATTCGTAGTAAAGAATTTTCGCATCCAAAAAAACTCTTGAAAATTGATAGCTTTTTGCAAGAAGCCATGCCGCGGGGGTTAAAATTGTTTTATTTGCTTGTTCTTGTCTTTTTAAGCTATTTGCAATTTTTTGGATGTTATTTATTGATTCTTGGGGTTTATCTTCTTGTTTATTTAAAATATTTATTGAGGCAAATAAAATTTCAGAATTTGCAGTTTGATCGCCGTAAAAAAAACTTTTTAAATCTTTTAATAATCCGTGATTAAAGTGTGTATAAATTCCGGTTCCTTTTGCATATATGATGTAATAGTTTAAAAAATTTAGTAAGTTACTGCTTTTGTTAATATATCCGGCCAATTGGTCTATCTTTAAATGATCTGCAAGTTCTGGAGATAAGTCAAAAATAAAGTTTAAAAACCAGAGCGCATTTGGAAAATAATTTTCAGAACCGAACATTTTATTAAATTCATTTGCATCAAAAAAGTTTAGTAAAGCTGGTTCTTCTTCTTTATATTTTTTTAAAAACTTTACAATTGATTCTGACATATCAGTATTGGTTAATTCTTTTATAACAATTTGCCTACGATTCAATTCGGCAATATCTGCAGTTGGTTCTAAAAGCATTTTTGCCAAAGTTATTCGACCGGCATAACTTTGAGTTCGATCTATTTTATTGAGTAAGTGAGCATTTGATTTATGCTCGCCGCATAAAATTTCAAGATTTGAGAATAATTTTTTGCTTGTTTTTACAGAACTTTTTTTTATATCGTTATCTACAATATTGTTTTGAAATAAATTTAAAATGGTTTCAGTATAATTTCTTGGAATTGTAAATTTATTTTTTATTATTAGATTTAATTTTTCTTTATTTATATTATTTTTTTCAATATCGAATGCATCAATATAGTCTTGCTTTATTAATTCGGGATTAAATGAAGGTAAATAGAGCTTTTCTATTTTTGAATAACTGCTTTTTTCTCCAAATGCAGGTGAAATTAGAAATAAGAATATAAAAATTGTTTTGATAAATAACTTTTTCATGCTTCCCCAACCAAAATTTATACAAATTTAGGGCTTGATTTTAGCATAAATGCAAGCATGTATCAAATTATATGGATAGATTGGATCTTGAAACGCCCAGCGCATAAGCACGGGGCTACAACAATATCGCCTGCTTACGCAGGCTCATAAAATAACTAAACGTAAGTGTTAATTTTATTGTTAATGCAAATTTGATAATTATACTAATTCTATTAATTATCTCAAAAAAATAGGCATATAAGAATTAGACTTAAAATGAAGACTAGATCCCGGCTCGGAGGTCGGGATGACAAGAGCCTGCGGCGAGCTTGATTCTTGGGTTATCTATAATAGATACTTTGGGGCAATAATTTATAGAATTGGTATTAATTGATTTAAAATTTATGTTTATTTTTCGTTATTGAGCCTGCATAAGCAGGCGACTTTACGGTAGCCCTGTGCGTATGCGCTGGGCGATGATTTATTAGATATAAATTTTTTGAATAGTGCTAAGTGCAGTTATTACAGGAATAGTTAAAAGAGAATATTCCGATGGCGATAAATTTAAACTTCTTGTGATAATACTGCCGGCAACCAATGAAATAGCTGTGGTAATAATATATTTGTGAAAAAAATTGAGTTTAAGGTTTAACATCTTGTTTCCGATTAAATCGACCATTTTATCTGAATAATGAGAAAATAATGTTTGAATTCCAAGTGCGGCCCAAAATTTTTTACCAAAATAATTCTGAGCAACTTTATTGGTTGTAAGTATATTTTTTATAGCAATTGGGGTATTTATTGGATGCATTAGCATTAAAAATGCCGCAGGCATAAGAGCTTTTTCTTTAAGACTTTTATTAAAAGCACCATATATTTTTGGTAATTTTTCTTTTATTTTGTTTTTATAATCTTTTATTTTGTCTTTATAAATAGTTAATTTACTTTTACTTGCTTGGTTATTATCTTGGGCATACATTTGATTACCCAAAGATATACTTAAACTAAAGCAAATCAGTATGATAAATTTAAAAAATTTATTTAAATAACCATTCATAGTATAACCTTCCATTTCCCATGTTTGCGGGATAATTTTCAATTAATTATTATATAAATGTTAACTAATAATGATTATTGGGCAAACGCCTAAAAA
Source organism: Candidatus Dependentiae bacterium (assembly GCA_018897535.1). NCBI lineage: Bacteria > Candidatus Babelota bacterium. The sequence goes on along the minus strand of JAHIKO010000022.1, from coordinate 13,154 downwards.
ATTGAATTATTTGCGCTTAAATGTTTTAAAAATGCCAAAATCCAGCAAAATATGCGAAATTGCACCTAAAACAAAGAAAAGATATGAGACAAAAATAGGTAAAATAATAGCTTTATTATAGTGAAAAGTTACAATTGGAATGGCAAAGGGTATTAATATTACAAACCAAATTCTATGTGTAAGCTTTCTATGATTTACGATAAGTGGTATTAATGAGATTAAACTAATAATTACTGCGATCTCCCATTGCTTGGACAGTACTGCAACGATAGTTATTGCAAAAAGTATAAAATATAAAAATTTTTGTATCATACTTTTTGTATCTATATCCGGAAATAGAGAGCCCAATAAACATGAAATCATATATAAAAAACTGTAATGACCGAAAATATTTGTGCTTTGAAAAAGTAAGAATATTAATAAAAATACAAAAAAACCTGCCAGTAAGTGGGTTTTATATTGCGGCATATTGTAATTTTCCCAAATTAGTTCCTGGATAATAAAAACTTATAATTTTTTTATAATCCCAACCTCTATCCACCAAATCTTTTGCTCCGTATTGGCACAGACCCATTTGGTGACCATAACCATTGCCCATAAAAATTATTTTATTATTATTTTTTTTAATATTAAAATTTAAACTGTAAATAATGTTTTTAAAATTATTCCAAAGCTGATTACCTGTGATTATTACATTTTTGTTTGAAAAAATAAATTTTATTTTTTTGACTATACCTGCTTTATCTTTTTTTATAATTTTTATATCCAAAAGTTTTTTTGCACCTACAAATTTTTTAACCAATGAAACATCTTCTTTCAATTTTTTTAACAGATCATCAATATTAAACCGTTTTTCCCATTTATATTGGGGGCATTTGCTGCAAAAATTGCATACAGATTTGCGAGACAGATATGGATTGGTTTTAAAATCATAGCTTGAAATATTTGCTGTCGTAATTCCTCCACAGCAACAATCAAACATGGCCAAAATTGGTTTATTGTTATAAGTAATTATTACGTTACAAGTTTCATCTATAGCTTTTTTTAGATGTTTATTATAATGGTCGCCATCATATTTTTGGTGAAAATTATTGTTTAATATATCATATGGTAATTTTTTATTCATATTTTGATTCATATGATATACAGCGTAGGTCCTTGATATTACGGCCTGTATTTTTTGCATTTCATGTGGCCATGTCGGATATATTTCCGATGCCAAAACAGAATATAAATATTCATCTAAATTTAGCTTACTGATTATATAAAGTTCATGTGATTTTGGATCTATTTTAAATATTATTGAACCTGTGTATTTTTTGCCATTAATTTTTACAGACCTACTGCTTGAAGTGATTTCGATTTCGTTGTATTTAAAGCTTTTAGTAATATCTTTTTGAGCTTTTGTATCTTTTATCAATGTAAAAATTTTATCGTTTTGAATTATTAGATCTAATTTTGTATCTTTAAATAAAGCTGTTTTAGTTGTATCTGTTGTTGAAACCAAAAGTATATTGGATGATTCCAATGTGTATTTGGATTTAGCATGACTATTCTTTTTTTCCAAAAGAACTTTGACTATTGTTTCCGTTTTTGTAGTAGGAAATTGAAAAATATGTGCAAATAAATTATTATTTACTAAAAATAATAATAAAAATATTCTTTTTTTTATATTAAAAATATTCAAAAATTATAGCCTTTTTATTTGATATCAAAATTTTTCATTAAGATTACAAAGTCTGCAGGAATTTCATGTTTTTTATCTATTCCTTCATTTGCAAGTTTGTCTGCTATTTTATTTTGTTCTCTTAATACGTGCTTAAATGTTGTTTTTGTATTTTGTAAAAGATAGTCTATCAGATTTTTTATTTTTATTAATTCCTGATTTTTTATTTGATAAAAACCATTCATTTGTTTTATAAGCAATTCAGAATCTGAAACTATAGATATGTTTGGATTAACGGATTTTTCATTTTTTATGAAAAAGAGTGCTAAAGCCAATGCTAAATATTCCGCTTGATTATTTGTTTTATAGCCAAGAAAAAAACCTTTTTTCAAAAAAATCACGTCATCTTTTTTTATAAAAACACCGGCACCGGCAGGTCCGGGATTATTTCTTGATGCACCGTCAATAAATGCCGCCCACAAATTTATTGGTTGAATTTCTTTTTCATTTTTATTTGTATTAGTGAAAAAATTGAGTTGCTTTTCCATTAAAAACTCTCTTTTTTTAACTCCGATTCTTCAGTTGGATCATAATATAAAAATCTATAACAACTTCTGCATAAAAGAATTCCGGATTGTTTTAATTTTGTCATATCTTGCCTAAGTACAGGGTAGTAACAAACGCTACATGCATTTGAAATTACCGGAACGATTGGATTTGATACTTTTAAAATCATTCTTTCATATTTTAAAATCCATTCAGCCGGAATTTCACTAAGTGCGAGTTTTCTTTTTTCTAACAATTCCGACTCTTTTTGCGATTCTGATTCTAGCTCTTGTTCTTGAGCTGTTAAACCTTCTTTGAGTTGCAATATTTTTTCTTCATTTTGTTTTTTGAGTAAATCAAAATCTTTTTTTGAATTTTCCAGTTCAACCCATTTTGATTCCAAAATGTTCTCTTGTTCCAATATTTGTAATTCTATAGATTTTAACTCTTTTTCAAGCGCTTTATATTCTTTAGAATTCGATAAGTTGTCTAAATTTGAACGCTTTTGATTTTCAGCTTCTTTTAGTGCGCTTGCATTTAACTGTGCCAAATCCAAATATTTTGTTTGATTATGTATTTTTTCTTCAAAATTTTTTATTTCCAATTCAAATTTTGGTATTAAATTTTTGTCTTTCTCTATTAATTCAAGGGTTTTCTTTTTATTAGAAACGATTGCATTTAGAGCTTTGTCTATTTCAACTAGATTTTTTAGATTTTTCCAAATTTCTTGTCCAATCATAAATAACTCCAAAAGCTGCTATGTTAAAAAAATGTACAAAAGAGAAAAATTCGATTACTGGTTGGTGGGCCCACCAGGACTTGAACCTGGGACCTTTCGGTTATGAGCCGACTGCTCTAACCAACTGAGCTATGGGCCCGCCATATCTTTTATGAAATTTCAATATTTTCAATAACTGGCTTTAGTTTAACTTAACTTTTTTTATATGTGAAGTAAAAAATCCTTAAAATCTATGTTTTAGTTGTTTTGCCTTTTAAAATTCAAAATTGTTTATGTCTTGATTCAAAACATTCATAAACTCATCGAAAGATTGTGATTTTTTAGTTCTAGAATAAAGCTTTTGGCACTTCTTAAGCATATATTTTTTTGCAGATTCCAAATTATCTATAGAATTGTTTTTAAATTCTTTTTTATATTCTCTATTTAAATAGAGCAAATTATTAGAATTAAGGCTATTATACCATTCCTTAAATTCATCGCTATTTATTGTATTTTCATAATCATATTTGGGATTACGCTCTCTATGCCATGTATAACCTATTAAAGAATTTCTTATAGCATTTATTATATAGGGATAATTTTGTTCAGTTAAAGAATTTTCCAGATCAATGATTTTTTGTGTACGATTTGCGACGCATAATATATTAATAACGTTAATAATGGCGGCATGGTTATCACTAACAAAATGTATAAGTTTGCAATTTTTTCGCATTAATGCTTTGATGATTTTTTCTTCTTTGCTTTTATAAATGGGATATTTATTTCTCGAAATATTCAAAGAAGTAAGTTGGCAATTTGGATCTATTAATGCATAAGCGATATAGTCAACACCTGTAGAATCAATATTATTATTTGAGATACCCAAAAAAGTAAGTTGGCAATTTGGATTCTGTAATGCCTTTGCAATATATTTTGCTCCTTCATCACCAATATCATTATGTCCGATATTTAAATAAGTAAGTTTACAATATGGATTTTGTAATGCGTCTGCAATATATTTTGCTCCAGCACTTCCTATTTTATTGTTTGATATATCCAAAGACGTAAGGTTACAACCCGGAGTCATTAATGCGTCGGTTATACTAACTACCCCATTTTCTCCAATAGAACTATCTGAAATATTCAAAAAAATAAGTTGGCAATTTGGATCCACTAACGCTTTGGCTATAATGGATGCATCAAATTCAATATCATTTTCTGAAATATTTAAAGATGTAAGTTGACAATTTGGGGTCATTAATGCTTCAGCTATATCATCTATTCCGTCACTAATATTATTGTCTGATATATCCAAAGAAGTAAGTTGGCAATTTGGACTCTGTAATGCTTTTGCAATATATTCTGCTCCAGCATTCCCAATTTTATTGTATGATATATCCAAAGAAGTAAGATTACAACCCGGAGTCATTAATGTGTCGGTTATACTAACTATCCCATTTTCCCCAATAAAATTTTTTGAAATATTTAAAGAAGTAAGTTGGCAATTTGGATTCTGTAATGCATATGCGATATAGTCAATACCTGTAGAATCAATATTATCTCCTGAAATATTCAAAGAAGTAAGTTGGCAATTTGGATTCTGTAATGCATATGCAATATATTCTGCTCCTGCACCACCAATATAATTAAGTCCAATATTCAAATGAGTAAGTTTACAATTTGGATTTTGTAATGCATCTGCAATACATTTTGCTCCTTCAGAGTGAATACCATTCCAGTCAATATTTAAAGAAGTAAGTTTACAGTTTTCATTTATTAATGCGTCTGATATAGCTGCAGCCCCTTTAGCTCCAATATCATTCCGGTAAAGATTCAACTCAGTAAGGTTACAGTTTTTATTTTTTAATGCCTCTGCTATAGCACATGCTCCCGAATAACCAAGATTGCATTCTGCTACACATAATTCATCAAAAGTATTGGTATCTTGAGTTATTTCATAAATAACATTGATTAAAGGTTCATCTCTATACATTACGTACGTGTTTGAAAATAATCCGCTTCTAACTAAAAATATCGTAACAGTTACGATAAAACATATTTTTATAATTTTATTCATAAAAATCTTCCAAAAGTACATATATCCATTTGTTAAAAAAAATAAGTTTTTTTACTTTATTTTGATAATAAAAAATCCTTTAATCTGCAAGAATATCCAAATTCATTATCATACCAACCAAAAACCTTTGATAAATTACCAATAGATTCTGTTAATAAGCTGTCTAAAATACATGAATTTGGGTTTTGTATGAAATCGCACGATACTAGTGGCAACTCGCAATATTCAATTATATTTTTTAATTGATTATTAGCATAATTTTTAAAAGCTTGATTAATTGTATTTGCATCCAAATTTTCTTTTGTCATAAATGTAAAATCAACCAAAGAAACGTTTGGTGTAGGAACTCTTATTGATTTTGCCTTAATTTTACCCAAAAGCTCCGGATAAATTTGTGTTATTACTTTATCGGCACCTGTTGCTGTTGGAATTATGTTTAATGCAGCAGCGCGTGCTCTTCTTGGATCTTTATGTTCAACATCAAGTAAAACTTGATCATTTGTATAGGAATGTATTGTAGTCATTAGACCGTTAATTAAAGTAAAATTTTCTTTTATTACTTTTATTATAGGTGCAAAGCAGTTAGTAGTGCAACTTCCAAGTGAAACTATATTATGTTTTGATTCTTGATATTTGTCACTATTAACGCCGGGTATAATCGTTATATCTATATCTTTTGCAGGAGCTGTAATTAACACTTTTTTTGCCCCTGCAGCAATATGTTTTTGTGCCCCGGCACGATCGCAAAATTTGCCTGTAGCTTCTATAACCCATGATATATCAAGAGTTTTCCAGTTTATTTTTGATGGATCGATTTCATGTAAAATTTTGATCTTGTAGCCATTAATATTCAAGTGTTCTTTGTCGTATTCAACACTACCTTCATATTTTCCAAAAATAGAATCGTATTGAAAAAGTTGCGCTATTAATTCTGGATTACTATTTCCTATATTTATCGCAACTATATTAATATTTTTTTTTGCATTCTCATCTAAGAGTATTGATCTTAAAAAAGCTCTTCCAATACGTCCAAAACCGTTAATTGCAATGTTCTTCATTAAGTCTCCATATTTTATTTTTTTTAAAATTCGTGTTTTTTGATGAAATTTAGCAATTCCGTTAGGCCATCTTTATCTTTAGTATGAATAAAAACTTTCGGTGTAAACTCTTGAGTTTCTAATTTTAATTGGTTTATCTGTTCCTGGTTTAATTTATCAATTTTGTTAAAAACTAAAACCATTTTTTTATTTATTTCTAAATTTTTAAGTGTATCGGTTACTACATCTATTTGATTTTTCCAGGTTGGGTTGCTTGCATCAACTACGTGAAGCAACAAGTCTGAATATTTTAATTCATCCAAAGTTGACTTAAATGCTTCAATCAGATGGTGTGGTAGTTGACTTATAAAACCAACCGTATCGGAAATTAAAGCGACTTTTTTACTATCCAGATATAATTCTCTAGTTGTTGTATCGAGTGTTGCAAAAAGTTTATCTTCAACAAGTACATTACTTTTTGTAAGAGCGTTTAATAAGCTGGATTTTCCGGAATTTGTATATCCAACCAATGATATCAAAGGTATTCCTGATTCCATGCGTTTTTTTCTTTGGGTGTCTCGGGCTCGTTCTAAGCTTTCAAGGCGTTTTCTTGCTTTACTTAGTTGTATTGAAAAATGTTGTTTTAAAACTTCTTTGGATGTTTCTCCGGGACCTTTACTTCCAACATAGCCTTCTTGTTGCGCAAGCTCTACACCTTTTCCGGAAAGTCTGCTTTTTAAGTATTCTATTGCAGCCATTTCTACTTGAATTTTTCCTTCGCCGCTTTGTGCTGAAATTTTAAAAATTTCCAAAATCAATTTTTCTCTGTCCCAAACGGTGCAATCTAGAAAATCTTCAAGATTTCTTTCTTGTAGTGGCGTTAAACTTTCTGAAAAAATAATTTCTTCAATTTGATTTTCGTCACAAAATTTTTGCAATTCTTGCAATTTTCCTAACGATAAAAAATTAGCTTTATCAATTGTTCTTAGTTTTAAAAAATAGGTGAATTGATATTGTTGTCCTAAGGTTTTTACCAAACTTAAGAATTCTTCATAGTACGATTCAATCGGTCTAATTTTATTGTATGGGGCTTGAATTCCTACCAATAAAGTTTTAACTTGAGGCGCATCTGTTGGTGTTGCAATTCTTGTCATAAATTCCTTTAAAAATTATTTTTTCTCTAATAAATTTATTATTTCATGTCCAAAATCATTTGCATACTTTGGGCCTTGGCAAGTAATTATTTTTTCGTTTTTTAATATCACACAACCACTGTCTTCAAATGTTACATTGTGTTTTTGCAATATGTCTTTTGCCTCAAGACTTGGATAAACTGTTGCTTTTTTATTTATTAATATACCGGCTTCCACTATAGCAATTACTCCGTAACAAATAGCAGCTATTATCTTTTTATTTTTATTAAACTCCAATATTATATCCTGAATTGATTTGTTACTCCAGAGGTATGTAACACTTCCGGGCCCGCCGGGAATTACTAATGCATCATAAGTGGTTAATTTTTCTTGAGTTAAATCTTTTAGTGATAAATTTGGCATAAATTCGTAGCCATTTACCCCGATAGCTTTACTTTGACTCATGCCGGCAACATCGATGTTGTAATTTTTTTCTTTTAAAAGATTATATGGTTCGTAAAATTCTTCATCTCTAAAGTCTTTTGGCATCAAAATAAATAAGATATTTTTTTGCATAAAGCTCTCCTAATTTTTAAATATTTAATTTTGTTGCATTTCTATTTTTGGATTGTAGTACTCCAAAAAATATCTTGAAGACATATCTTTAAAATGTAAAGTTTTTATTAGCTTAAAGCCACATTTTTTTAGTGCAAAGTAACCTCTTAGGTTTGACATTTTTACATGAGCGTTAAATTTTTCGGTATTTGGATTAAGTCTAAAATATTCTTGAGATATTAATTTAAATGCCTCATATAATCTGCCGCCACCCCAATATTTTGGATTAATCCAGCAACCGAATTGTCCTGGATCATCCGGATCCGGTTCCCGAATTTCTAAATTGCCTATTAAATTGTCTTCTTTGTTATCAAAGATTACATAGCTAAGAACAAGCCCTTTGGCTTCTTTTTTTAATTCATATTTTAGATGAGCCATAAAAGAATTGTATTGAATTCCTTCGGGCTCAACGGCCTCATAAAGCCGTTGTATTATGCTAGGATCATTATGCATTTTATAAAAGTCGTCAAAATATTCGGGTCTTAATCTTTTTAGTGTTATAATTTCGCCTTTAATTTCATCTTTTCGGCTATCTGGGCGACTAAAATTAAAAGATTTGATTGGTTGTGTTAGTCTTGATTTTTGCTGGTAGCGTATATATGTAAAAGTACTTAGCCCGATAATAAATAAAACGCTAAGTAGTAGTTTTAAAAATTTTTTAGATATTTTTAACATATATACCCCAATATTTTTAAAAAATTTTTTATAAGTTATTTATATAATAAATATTTTGTTATTTTAGCACAAGAATAAGAAAAACAGATAAATATAATCCAACTGATTAGATATTTTATAACGGTATATTACCATGTTTTTTGGCAGGTAATTTTTCAACTTTATTTTCACATATTAAAAGAGCCGAAATTAATTTATTTCTTGTTTCATTTGGATCTATTATTGCATCTATATATCCATATTCTGCTGCAATATATGGGGTTAAAAATTCTGTTGCATAGTTTTCTAGTAAGTTTGAGTGTTTTTGATTGCGTATTTCAATATTGGGCTCAGATTTTAAAGTTTTTTCGTGTAAAATTGAAATTGCTGCATTTGCGCCAAGTACTGCAATTTGAGCATTTGGAAATGCAAAATTAAAATCAGCTCCCAATTGTTTACTTCCCATAACTATATATGCACCGCCAAAAGCTTTTCTTAATATTAATGTAATTTTTGGCACAGTTGCTTCTGCATATGCATATAAAAGTTTAGCTCCACGTCTTATGATTCCATTGTGTTCCTGATCTATACCGGGTAAAAATCCAGGAACATCGACAAGCGTAATTATTGGTATTGAAAAGCTATCACAAAAACGTATAAATTTAGCGGCTTTTTCGGATGCATCAATATCTATTGTACCTGCCATAATCATTGGTTGATTTGCAACTATTCCTATAATTTTACCGGAAAGTGTTGCAAACCCTGTAACTATATTTTGCGCAAAAAATTCTTGAATTTCAAAAAAACTTTCTTTATCAAAAACTGTGTTTATTACTTTTTTAATATCATAAGATTTATTTGGATTATTAGGTATAAGTTGATCTAATATTTGATTGTTTTCTGGCTCAATATAATTATCAAGAGTTTCTTTTTGCTCTAAATAGTTTCTTGGTATGTAATAAAGTAATTTTTTAACTTTTTCAAAACATTCAATTTCGTTTTTACATAAAAAATGCGCAACGCCGGATTTTGTGTTGTGAATTGAGGCCCCGCCAAGCTCATCTTTTGTTACATCTTGATGCAAAGTTTCTTTTATAACGGATGGACCGGTTATAAACATCTGGCTAATATTTTCTACCGTAAAAATAAAATCTGTTAAAGCCGGAGAATAAACGGCGCCACCTGCACACGGGCCTAAAATTATAGAGATTTGTGGAATTATTCCTGAATATCTCGTGTTTCTAAAAAAGATGTCGCCAAAACCGGAGAGTGCGTGTATGCCTTCTTGAATTCTGGCTCCACCGGAATCTATAAGTCCTATTATTGGGCAACCTATTTTTGCAGCCATATCCATTATTTTTATTATTTTTTTTGCATGATTTTTACCAAGAGAACCACCATTTAGTGTGAAATCTTGTGAATATATGGCAACAATTTGATTGTTAATTTTGCCAAAACCGGTAATAACACCATCAGTATAATTTTTTTTATCGGAAAATGCAGCGACTACAAGTTGATCAGTTTCCTGAAAACTATTTTCATCAAGTAAAAGACCAATTCTTTCTCTTGCATTTAATTTTCCCAATTGTTTTTGTTTTTCTATTTTTTCTTGCCCGCCACCCAAAAGCGCTAAATTTTTTTTTTCTAACCAATTTTGATTGTTTATCATTTTTAAATCTTTTATTGCTAAATTAATTTTTTAATTTGAAATTATAGCATAGCTATTTTTGATTTAAAACAGGGTGTGTTTTGATTAATATTTGTTATATTGAGATTAAAAGATGAAAAGTGCTAATTTATTTTTCGTTTGAATAATTTTAAATAAGTTAGTAACAAAGAATAAAAATGGGAGATAGTTGATGAAGGATCAACCTGAAAATGATAATCTTGGTGATTTGAAGAAGTCATGTGTTGGGTGGTTTAGGCTTGCAGAGCTCGTCACGAGACGAGAAAAAGAAAAAGCATTAAGTTTATACAGATTAATATCACATTCGTTTGATGACAAAGCATATGTTTTACAAGTGGAAGGGGATATTCTTTGGGCATTGCAAGATGAAAATGCTTTGGAGAAATATTCTCAAGCTGCTTATTTATATAAAAAAGAGAAAAAATTTTTATCAGCGGCGGCTATTTATGAACATACATATCTTTTAAAACCTGAAAATATTAATAATATTAAGAGTTTAATTTTAATCTATCTTCTTTTGTCGTGGCCGGAAAAATTTGAACAAAGATTTTTAAATTTTATTGAGCTTGAAAAAAAAGAATTAATTTCTCAAGAGACTTTTTTCTCTTTTGTAAAAAATATTTTTGAATTTGCAACAAACTCAAGTAATGTAAATTTAAAATATCTTGAATTGGATAACATTTTTGAGGATCAAACTATTAATGAACACAAATGGGTAATTAAGTCTATTATTAATTTATTGAAAAAACAAAAATCCGATAGCTACGAAAATATTTTAAAATATTGTTTAGATAACAATTTGAACTTTAATGCCTAACTTTTCTATATTGTTTAATAGTTCTATTTCCGGCGTAATTTTTTTGCCATATTCTATTAGCAAATTTTTATTATTTTCTTTAAACGCAATATTTACAGGAACTTTTATATTTGATGGTTGGGATTGTTGTTCAAGTATGTTTTTTAGATTTCCCAAAACATTTTGATCTATTATTTCAGGTAATTTTAAATTTAAAGAAACTATTTTTTTAAAATTTAAAATATGGTCCACAGGAATTAAATCGTTCGCTTTAATTTTGCATTTGTCTTTACTTGTTAAGTCTACAAAGCCTTGTATTACAAAAATATTATGTTCTTGCAAAAGTGTTTCAACTTTTTTATAAACGCTTGGAAATATAATCACTTCTGCATGATTTGTATAATCCTCAAATTGAGCAAATGACATATTGTCGCCTTTTTTTGTTTTTATTACTTTATTGTTTTGCATCAAGCCAAAACATGTTACAAAAGGTTCTTTTTTTGTATTTCCGTTTTTTGTAATATCGGTAATTTCTTGAAATGTTAAAGCTTTTAAATTTTTAAGTATTTTGTGATTATCAAGAGGGTGTGAGCTTAAATAAAAACCGGCAATTTCTTTTTCCTTATCCAATTTTTCTTTATCGCTAAAATCTTTCAGTGGCAAAAATGTATAATAATCTTGGTTGTTATTTGTTTGTGTTTTTTTGCTTATTAGTCCAAACATGTCCATTTGCCCTGTGGCAGCTTGTTTTTTCGCATCAATTGCAATTTTTAATATTTTATCCAGCTCTGAAATTTTTTGAGCTCTATTTCCTGGTAATTCATCAAACGCACCGGAATATATTAAGCTTTCTATAACTCTTTTATTTGCCGTTCGTAAATCCACTCGTTTGCAAAAATCCAACATATCTAAAAATTTTTTTTCATTTCTGATTAAAATTATATTTTCAAGTGCAGCAAGCCCAACATTTTTAATGCCTTTAAGCCCAAATAAAATTTTTTTATCTTGGGCAACAAAATTTATTTCAGATTGATTAATGCTAGGCGTTACCGCTTTAATATTCATATCTTTTATTTCTTGAAGATAAAATGTTAATTTATCTGGATCGTTTGTTTCGTATGAAATTAATGCCGCCATAAATTCTTGAGGATAATTTGCTTTTAAATATGCCGTTTGATATGCAATTAAAGCATATGCCGTTGAGTGAGATTTGTTAAAACCGTAGCCGGCAAAATATGCCATAAGATCAAAAAGCTCACCTGCTTTACGTTCGTCAAAACCTTGTTTTTTAGCACCAGCCATAAATATATTTTTTTGTTCTGCCATTACCTCAGCTTTTTTCTTACCCATGGCTCGACGTAAAATATCTGCACCGCCAAGAGTGTATCCTCCAATTGCAGATGCAATTTTCATAACTTGTTCTTGATAAACAATAACGCCGTAAGTTTCGCTTAAAATTGGTTCAAGTGCGTCAAACATGTAAGTTGTTTTTTTTCTACCGTGTCTTCGTTCTATAAAGTCGTCAACCATTCCGGATCCCAATGGTCCCGGTCGATATAGCGCATTTACTGCTATTAAATCCTCAACGCTTTGTGGGCTCAATCTTCTCATTACGTCTTTAATGCCATCAGATTCAAATTGAAAAACACCATTTGTGTTGCCGGCTCTTAGTAGCTCAAAAGTTTTTGGGTCATCAAGATTTATTTTGTCTAAATTTATTTTTATACCGTGCCTTTTTTCTATCGCATCAAGAGCCATTTGAATTACGGTTAAGTTTTTAAGGCCCAAAAAATCCATTTTTAAAAAACCAACTTCTTCAAGTTCTGTCATTGCATATTGAACGACAAGTTCATTTGTTGCTTTTGAAGGAACATATAAAGGTAAAGCTTCTTTTAGCGGCATAGGCGAAATAACTACGCCTGCGGCATGTTTTGATGCGTGCCTTGTGAGCCCCTCAAGTTTAAAACAAATATCCATTAGTTCTTTAACTTTTGGATTATTATCAATCATTTCTTTTAATTTTGGTTCTTGTTCAATGGCTTCGTGTAGCGTAATTTTTAGTTGATCGGGGATTAAATTTGTCAAAGTGTTTGCATCTTCAAATGGAAATCCTAGAGCTCTGGCAACGTCTTTTATTACGCCTTTGGCCATCATTGTTCCAAATGTTATGATTTGGCAAACGCAGTCATGACCATATTTATCTTTTACGTAATTTATAACTTCTT
>JAHIKO010000021.1 GCA_018897535.1 Candidatus Dependentiae bacterium | reverse complement strand
GGTATAATCTTTAAATTTTAAACCCAGATCATAGTAAAGATCAAAAAAAGCATTTTTCCAAAAAACTCGTTCAAAAATATTACCCAATCTTAAAAAAATTTTAGGACCCGGAAATATATTTATTTTTTGAGCCGTATCGGAAAATCTTTTTGCATTTGCATCAAGTTCATTTGTAAAAATACCGGGTTGACCTAATGCATAAATTTGTTGTTGTGGTGAAAGCACAAGAGAATTAATAGTTTTTCCGGCTGCCGGAGTTATTCCGTCATATGAAACATATTTTGGCACACGTCGTTTAACCCTAGCAGGTAATGCTAGCGATAAATTTAAAAAAGCGTGTGGATTAAACCATCTATTTTCTGCAAACAATATTGAACCAAAAGCCTCTAAGCCATAAAAACCGCCATTACCAAGCTCCGGATACCAAAGTTTTGCAGTATCAATATTTTTTGAAGTTGGAACAATAAAATTTAATCCTGCCAAAATTCGCTCTGCATGTTTCCAATCAAATTCAACATTGAAAAATAATGATAAATCTGAAAGACCCAAAACGGTTTCGCTTTTGTTAAATTCTATACCCTTTGCTTTTAATATATCAACTAAAAAAGCTTCCAAAGTTCCATATCTTTCAAAAAAATTTGGACCTGCAATTCCTACATCAACTCCGGGACAAATTTGTTCCGGATCTTCGTGTGCTAAGCGTAATTTTTCTTTATCCTCATCACTAATATCTGAAACCAGATCTATTTTATTATGTTGGCGAGAAACCGGCAATTGAACCCCTATGGTAAAATCGCCACCAAGTGCATGTTTAGCAAAATTTAAATTTAATGTTTGCTTATTATATTTTGCATTAAAAAGCATCGGTTGATCTGCCAAAATATAAAAATAATGCAATGAATTATATTTTGTTTCGTCGGTATCACTCGTATTTTTTTGCCAAAAAATTTTATTTTCACGCATCAATTTTGCTGCAAGTAAAATATCTTTTAATCTTAAATCGTTTTGATTAAATAGTAAGTTTGACAAATCATGCTTAGCGCCACCCAGATAATAAGAATCATCGACAAAATCAAATTTTAAATCTGCTTGCAAATTGTATTTTTGCATAAACGGTTGAGTATAAAATGGCCAATCCGGAACTTTATATAAAAAAACTTTATCATATAAACCATCAAGCAAAAGTTTTTTATCTTTTTTATATACTTCATTTCGTACATGATTTTTAGATTCACGATATAGCTTGGTTTTTACATGTCGTTTAGTTTCATCTTCTATATGTTTTGAATATTTTTCGGACTGCTCGTTTGCAATAAATTTTTCAGTAATTATATTTGTAAGCTCTTGTTTTAAATCGTCATAAAATTCCGGATCATAATCTGATTCACCTTGCGCAAATAATCCGGAAAAACCAAAACAAAAAGATATTAAAAAAAATATTTTTAAAAAACTCATTCAAAATCTCGTTTTTTTATTAACTTACTTCTTGATTATTAATCTCTTTTTCCAACAATTCTCTTAATAATTTTCTTCGTTCTTCTTTTTTCTTTTTCCTTGAAAGTTTTTCTATTTTTTCGATTCTATCAGCCTTTAATGCTGAAAGTTGTTTTTCAACCTGTTCGGATATTTTTTTATCAATATTCTTTTTTGATATTTCAAAAATAGACTGAACTTTTTTATTTCCTTCTAAAATTGGCACTGCTACAGATTGAGCCGCATCAATCTTTTCTTCAATATTACCTAAACGTTGATCAAAATAACTTTTAATTTTGTTTTCAACCAAATCCAAGTCGATTATTCCACTTTTTTCAGCTTGTTTTGAAGTAACACTATCCAATTTTCGCTCAAAATCTTGCATTTTTCTATCGATATAAACTTGTAATCTTGCTTCAGTTGAAGATAATTTATTATCCAAACTGTTTAATATTTCTTGATAATTCTTTTTAACTTCCTCATTATTTTTTGTAATTTGTTCCTGAATTTTTTTATCTATAGCGCCAAATGTTTCTTTTAACTCATTACTTATATTTTCACGTAATTTGGTCGAAAAAACCTGATAATCTTCTTTGGTGATAAGTTTTCCAATACTTGAATTTATATTTCCAATAATTTCAGAGCTCATAGAACCGGAAATTATATTTTTTTGTTTGAATTCATTTATATTCTGATTTACAATATTATTTAATGCTTTTTCTGATAAAAATAAATCTTGAGTTGGTTTTAAACCTCTTCTTATCTCTTCTAAAACATAGGTATTGATATCAGCTAAAATATCCAATCTAATTTTTTTCTTAACAAAAGAATCTATTTTAAAATTTTTTGAAAATTCATTTAATGAAATATCGGATCGCCTTTGAGCATCAGCAATACGTGATACGAAAAACTTTTTTTCTTCAATTTCTTTGTAACTGGAATCACCAACTTCTTGGGTTGTACTCATAGCCATATCAAACCAATCTTGCTGGTCTTTAAAACTTTTTAAAAATTTATCTCGAGAGGCAACATCTTTTTCTCCATCAAGAACAACCTGTTTTATAACGGCTATATCTTTATAAAAAGACTCGGTCATTAAGCTTTTCCATTCACTGGAAACTTCTGCAGCTCTTGAATATATATCAAAAATTTCTTCTTGTTTTTCCGGTACAATATCTTGCGCAAATAAATTCGAGCATAAAAAATAAACCAAAAACAATTTTAAATAATTCATTCAGTGCTCCTTTTTTAAAATTAAAATCTATTACCGTCTAAATCTATCATAAACTGATTACCCCTATTCATACCATAAACATATCCGGTAACTGAATCATCTGCATAAATAGTGTCATTGGCATTTAAAGATACAATCAATCCATTTTTCAATCTTAATTTTTTATTTCCGGATTCATCATAAAAAACAACCGACACACTTAATGTTGGTACCAAATTTATCAATCTTCCAACAAGTTCTGCCGATTTTAAATCATCAGCCACAAAATAATTTTTCTGTAATCTTCCCGCAAAACCGATATCATTACCGGATGTTACATATTCGACCATAGCTTCACATTCACTTACAATTTGGCCATTCCAATTATCCCAATCAATTAACCATTCAAACTGATTACCATCACCCCTATTTCGTCCGATACGCATTCGACCTTGATTTTCAATAGCCAAAAGCCCATCATTATCAAAATAAAAGTTTTTTAAATATCCCCGTTTTTCAACGCCCTCTAAAGCATTTATTTCAAAGATACCGTCACCACGTATGGAAAGCTCAGCTCCCTGCTCAAAATCTAAAGAGACTGCTGTTTTTTGAATGGAAAAAAGAGCTTTTATAAAATTATAAGTTGTATTTCCGCAAGGAATTCTTGTACCCAACTCCAGCACCCCACTTCGATCAAAAACTATATTAAAATCATCGTTTATAGAATCGCCAATTATAATATGTTCGCCTTCTTTTACTATAATTCTACTTCCGGAATCAACAACAAAATTAGCGTCACCCCAAATTCTTAAAAGTCCATTTTCTTCAACTCTTACTTCACATGATTCTTGAAAAGCTATTGTAGATTTTTTTCTAGGACTTAATGTTGAATCAGATAGATGTATTTTAAATCCATTACTAAAAACAACAGTTCCCTTACCTTTAAATATCAATCGCGAACCTTGAAGAATTTCAAAAATACTCAATCCGCTAAATGAAAGAGTCAAATCTTTAAATAACGAATCATCAAATTCAAATGTTAATTCCGAATCTTCATAAATAATAATATTTCCCAATAAAGTTAAATCATTATTTACAATAATTTTGTTATTATCACCAGCTACGATAATATTGTCAGTTTGCTTTAATGTAACAGTTTGAGTCAAATCCTGATTTATTGTACTATTTGATGCCATTAAAATTTGTAATGGTCTGAATGGATCTTGGTTAACACTAAAATTACTTATGCTGGCATTTTGCATTAAATAAAGTCCCGATGCATTTCCCAAATCCTGATTTCTATTTTCAATTCGAACAACATTTAAAACATCTGAAAAATAACTTTCAGCTCCCGGCGGAATAATAATTTCTCGCAATGGCAAAGTTTCATATTTTGTTTCTTTTTTATATTTTTCAAAATATTTTTCTATCTCTTTTTCATAAATCAAATCCAATGCCGTTTTATATTTTTTAGTTTTTCTTTCAAAAGAATCTCTTTTATACATCGTATTATATTGAGAAACTACCGGCGACGGCATATCTTGAGCTTCCAACGAATCACCTTCAATTACAAATGGCGTTCCTCCGGATGAAACTTCATACAGATCCCAGATAGGATCTCCTGAAACCAAAAGTCTATTTACATCCAAAAACGAGTTCTCATAAACTAAAAATGCATTTTCATAATTATTTAGCATAACCTGTGCATCATCAAAATACATGCGCGCATGACCAAGATACGATGTAAGTTGAACAAAATCCGTAGCAAAATTCACTTTTGGAATTCCACCAACAACTCCATTTCCCACTCGTTCACGCAACACAAAATCAAAATGAATTGCATTATCGCCAATATCTGCAAAAGACATTGACCCTGTAAAATAAATATTATTTTTCAATAACGAAAAAATATTATCAAGGCCCTGAATTACAAAAACTTTATCACAAGGTTCTTTTTCATCAGGAGGTAAAGTTACATTTGGATTACCAACGCTAACAACGGCTCCACCTACCAACCCAATGGCTCCAATATAATTTATTCCTACTTCCGTTTTTATATAATCAAGACCTTTTAATTCTATTTCTTGAAATGCAATTGTATTTTGTCCGGTATTGATTAAATTTTTATTCGTTACAACAGAACCAAAATTTGCATACATATTTGTATCCGGGGAAACTTCAAATGTCTTTTTACCGGCAAGGCCTCTTGTGTAAAAAACATTCGAGATCAAAGGAGTTGCATTAACCAAATTAATTCGTCCCTGCGAAAATGTTAAATTTTCACTCAAATCAAATTCAACATTTTC
>JAHIKO010000020.1 GCA_018897535.1 Candidatus Dependentiae bacterium | reverse complement strand
TTTGAAGAAACCTCTTTTTTTTCAGTGCGAACTTTTCTTTTATATCCACCTCTTGCAGGACTACTTGTGGCAATTTCATCCTCATTACCAACAAAAATACCTACCTTAGAATCAGAATTTTGATCATCTTGATTAAATCTTTGTTCATCATTATTCAAATCTTGATCCAAATCATTTTTTAATTCTTTGTCATCACGTATCATTAATTTACCTCTTAGAGACTTTTTTGAATTATTCATCAGATTTTAAACCCTCCACAAATTTAAAATAACCTCCATTAAATTTTTATTAAAGAACCTCTTTTTTATGAGCGGCTCGTTGCTCAATATATATCATAACAGGACTTGCAATATAAATGGAAGAATATGTTCCAAAAATAATACCAAGCATCATTACAAAAGAAAATCCTCTTAATGATTCACCACCCAAAACGTAAAAAGCTATTACTGAAAGTAATGTTGCAAAACTTGTAAGTAAAGTTCTTCTCAATGTCTGGTTTATACTAACATTTACAATATCATTTAAAGTATGATCTTTCATTTTTTTAACATTATCACGAATTCTGCTAAATATTACGATAGTATCATTTATTGAATAACCTAATATTGCCAATATTGCAGCTAAAACAGACAAAGACATTTGTTCTTTAAATAGCAATATACAAACAAGAACTGCAAGCATATCATGACATAATGCAACAACAGCTCCAACACCGTAAGCAAATTTTGATCTTATTGCAACATATAACAATATGGCAAGAATAGATAACAATACTGCAAAAATTGCATTCTTTTTCATATCTTTGCCAACTTCAGCGCCAATCCAATCAATATGATTAACAGTCATTGTGTTTCCAGGAGTCGCAGCATCAACAGCCATTCTAAATTTATCTTCAAGACCCTCAACAGTAACACCGCCAAGTTTTACGATAAAATTTTTGCCGTCTTTACCAACGCTTTGAATTACTGAATCCTGCCAACCTTGGCTTGAAATTGCATCTCTTAAAACACCAATATCTATGCTTTTTTCAAAAGAAATATTAATTTCTGCGCCGCCGGCAAAATCTATTGCATATTTAAATCCACCTTGCATAAAATAAGCAACAACACCTGAAGCTATTAATACCAATGAAAAAAATATACAGGCTGATTTGTACTTTAAAAAATCAATCATGATTCCTACTCTTCCTTAAAAACTAAGCCAATTGATCAATAACTGAAACAAACTGTCTGCCTTTTAACCCTTTGTAATATTTTACAAATCCGGATTTTACAGCAAAAAGAGTGTCATCTTTGCCTATTTTTACTCCGTTGCCGGGATGAATCTTTGTTCCTCTTTGGCGAAATAAAATATTTCCAGGTATTACAACTTCACCTGCAAATTTTTTACAGCCTAAACGTTTACTTTGACTCTCGCGACCATTACTAGTTGAACCACCGGTTTTACTCGTTGCCATCTTAAATATCCTTTATTTTTAATAAGAAATAATTAAAAAGATCTTACAAACTTTATATTTTCTATTTTTAACGAATTTGCCTAAAAAAGACAAAAATATTGTGCCTTGTTTTTCAACAAAAGTCAAAGGGTTTATTTAGTTACAGACTCCCAATTCTTGCCAATTTTTGTAGCCACTTTTAACGGAATTATCCAATTTTCAACAGTTTCCATCTCTTTTTTAATAATTTTTTCAACAAAATCGACCTGTTCATTTGGAACCTGAAGAACCAATTCATCGTGAATTTGTAATATAATTTTTGCGCTCTGGTACTTCTCTTCCAGCTTTTTATGAATATTTATCATAGCTTTTTTTATTAATTCGGCTGAAGTACCTTGCACCGGACTATTTACGGCAATTCTTGCAGCTGCTTGATACAAATTTTTATTCTGCTCATGCAAACCTGAAACATACCTACGCCGCCCCATTAATGTTTGAGTAAAGCCATCTTCTTTAGCTTTCTCAATAGTAGATTCTATCCAGGAGGCAACACCCTTATATACTTGAAAGTATTTATCTATATATTCTTTTGCCTGAGATGGTTTAATATCCAAATCTTTAGACAATCCATATGGTGTCAATCCGTAAATAATACTAAAATTTATTTTTTTACCTACCTGTCTTTGTTCATGTGTAACTTCATCGATAGAAACATTAAATATTTGGCTTGCCGTTTTTGAGTGAATATCAATATCTTGCTCAAAAGCTTCTATTAAATGTTTATCTTTTGTCATATGAGCTAAAACACGAAGTTCTATCTGTGAATAGTCTGCAGATAAAAAAGACATACCCTTATCGGCCAAAAATGCCGATCTAATTTTTATACCATGATCAGACGAGACCGGTATATTTTGTAAATTAGGGTTTGAACTTGAAAGTCTGCCTGTAGCCACCATTGTTTGGCTATAAGATGTATGTACTTTTCCTGTATTTGGGTTTATTTCATCTATTAGCGTTTGTACATAAGTACTTAATAATTTTGATAACTCTCGATAATTTAAAATAAGTCCGGGTATTGGATGAATTTTACTTAATTCCTCAAGAACTTCTTGATCAGTTCCACGAGTCCCTTTATGCGTTTTTTTTACTACAGGCAATTTTAAAACATCAAATAAAAGTTCCTGCACCTGCTGAGGAGAATTTAAATTTATATCTTGATATTTTTTATTATAGTTTTCTTCTATAAATGCAAATATTTTTCGTTCGACAGTTTTTAAATCATGTGTTATTTCTTTGCCTATTTCTTTTAATTTGTCCGGATCAAGTTTAATTCCGCATAATTCCATATCAAACAAAACAAAAGATAATGGCATTTCCAAATCAATAAATATTTTATATAGCTTAGAATTATTTTTTAATTCTTTTTCAAGTATGGGTTTTAATTTAAATGTTTGTAATGCATCATAGGCTGCATATTCGGAAGCTTCTTTTATAGGAACCTGGTTAAATGTTTTATACTTATTTTTTAAAATTTGCTCAAAAGTACTCATTGGCTCATTAAGATATTTTACAGATAATACCTTTAAATTAATTTTTTCATCTTCTTTTTTTAGTAAACTTGCAGCTATCAAAGTATCAAATTTAACATTTTTAAAATCTGCGCCATATTGCTTTAAAACAAGCAAATCAAACTTGGCATTATGAAATATTTTTTCAATCTTATTGCTTAAAAATATTGATTTTAATTTTTCAAGTGTAGATTTAAGATCAAGCTGTTTTACAGAGCCATCTTCATGAGCAAGCGGGATATAATAGGCTTCGTTCTTATTAAAAGCAAAAGATATTCCAACTAATTCGTCACGCAGTGGCCTAATCCCTGTAGTTTCCGTGTCTATTGCAATTTCATCAGCGTTTTTTAATTTTTCAATTAACTTATCAAGAGACTCTTCGTTTAATACTATATGGCAGTCCCACTCTGTTTTTTTTCTTTTATCTACTTCCAACACAATGTCATCATTTTTTTTAAAACTATCAAATAACGAAAGTTGGATAGCCTGTTTTTTATCCTCAACTTTTTCCTGAATCCCAATATAAGGTTCTACAGCCTTATGACCAAATATTTTTTTTAAATCATTTAACAAAGACTTAAATTCAAGTTTTTCAAATATTTCAGCCGCCTTTATTAAATTATTTTTATCGAATTCAAAATCTTTTTTGTGTAATGCCAAGTCATAATATTTTAATAAAAAAAGTTTTAAACTTAAAAAAGCATTCTCTTTATTTTCGCTGAGTAAATTTTGAGTTCTTTCTTTTTTTATTTTATCTAAATTTTCATAAAGATCTTCCAGCGATTCAAATTGATTAACTAAATCTAAGGCCGTCTTTTTACCAATTCCAAAAACACCCGGAATATTATCAGAAGTATCACCAAGTAAAGCATAATAAAATGGTACTTTTTCAGGGCTCAAGCCCTTAGCTTTTTCAAAACTTTTAGCATCAATTATTTCTTCTTTAAATGGATCATAAATTATTATTTTGTCAGATAAAAGCTGATATAAATCTTTGTCCGGACCAACTATAACCACCTGCTCACCGCGATAATCTTTTGCAATAGAACCGATTAAATCATCAGCTTCAAATCCAATTTTTGCGACCTGCTTCAGTTCAATATTTTTTGCGAATTCAGTTATATATTCTTTTTGTACAAATAAATCACTTGGTGGTGCTTGACGTGTGGCTTTGTATGGCTCATAAATTTCAGATCTAAAAGTTTTACCTTTACTATCCCAAACAATTGCAAAATACTGTGGATCAAAAATATCTATAAGTCTTTTTATTGTACGACAAAAGCCATAAACTGCTTGCACGCTAATACCGCTTGAAGTTTGTAACGGACGCAAACCATAATAGGACCTATACAAAATGTAAGAGCCGTCTATTAAAAAAAGGGCATCTTTTTTAATTCTATGCACATGAGTCCTTTCTAAATATTTGAAAATCTATATAAAATATATTTATATGAATAATACTATTTTGCAAAAAATTATTAATAATAGGTAGTTTATGAAAATTCTTGCTTTAGACCTTGGTGATAAATGGGTAGGTTCTGCAATATCAGACGGTTTGGGTATAACCTGTAAACCATATAAAACTGTAGATGTGGAAATGACGGAAAGTTTTTTAGAAACCGTTATTAAAGAAGAAGATATATCAACAATAGTAATAGGAAAACCAACAACGTTTTCAGGACTTGAAAGCGAACAAACAAAAAAAATAATGAATACGGCCAAAGAACTTGAAGAAAAAATAAATCCTAAATTTAATAATCAAATAAAATGGATTCTTTGGGACGAAAGATTAAGTAGCAAAAGGGCCGAAAGTCTAAATACAAAAAAAATAAAAACTAAAGAAGATAAAATTAAAAGCCACTCTGTTGCAGCTGCATTTATCTTACAAAGTTATTTGGACAACAAAGCTTTTCAACAATTTTAAATATTGGGTTTAAATTAATTTATCTAATCTTTTACAAAATATAAAAAAAATGGTTATATTATAAAAATAGGGTTTAAGAGTTTTTTTCCTTTGCCTGGAGGGAATCGGTATGAAGTGTCCAAAGTGTGACGGATTGATGGTCATGCAATCGTTCTTTGATCACTTCATTAATTTTGAAGGCTGGAAATGTCTTAATTGTGGCAAAATCATAGAAAAAAAAGAGCACACAATCAAAGATGACGCGTTTAGTATTTTTTATCAAAAACAAAAATTAAAAAAACACAGTTCTTAATTTTTTATGGATAATCTATTTTTCTTAAGCATTCAAGGCAGTTACTCTCTTTTAGATATATCTCTTTTTAATAACTCAAATATAATCAAAAATATCAAAGAAGATAATTTTAAAGCAAGTTCTCTTTTAATCCCAATAATTCAAAATCTATTAAAAGAAAACAATTTAAAACTGGAAAATTTAGCGTTTATTGCCACAGACCAGGGGCCGGGTGCTTTTACATCTTTGAGAGTAACCATAAGCACGGTAAATGGTCTAAGTTTTGCAAGCAAAATTCCTTTAATAGGTATAGACGGACTTGATGCAATATCAACTCAGGCCTTAAAACAAATACAGAATTTACAAAAAACAGATGTTATAGTTGCGCTTTTAAATGCATATAATGACGATGTTTATTATAAAATTAATTCAGATAAAGTCGAAAATCAAAAAGGTTATAAAAAAATAGATTTACTATTAAGTGATCTAAAAAATAATTTTGAAAATCAAAAAATAATTTTTATTGGCAATGCAGTAAATTTACACAAAGATAAAATCTTAAATATTTTTGATAAAAATTCAGCTTTTATAGATATTCAAAATGCAAGTTCACAGGAAATAGCATTAATAGCTTTAGATAAATTTGAAAAAGATAAAAACTGTTTATCTTTCAAGCTAACGCCTCTTTACTTAAAATCTCAAAATTTTGCCATAAGACCAACTAAAAAATAACTATTTAGTCACAATTCGTATCAAACCAAGCCCAACAGTCACAGCTTCTTGTGATCGTAAGATTGTTTTTGTTAAAGAATAACCGACAAAATTATTTTCCTGAAAATTTGAAATTTCAGAGTCTGAAAATCCACCCTCAGGACCAAAGAACAATACAATTTTTTCTGATTTATTTTGCGTTAATTCTTTTATTAATTCTGTAGTTTTAATTTGATCTGATTCAAAAAATATTTTTTTATAATTTTTATCTTTTGCATATTTTAAATATTCAGAAATTTTTATGGGTTCATATAATTCGGGTAAACAATAATTTTTTGACTGTTCACAGGCCGCTATTATTATTTTTTTCAAACGATCTATTTCTTTTTGACCGGCCCACTTTTGTTGGCACTTATCAGTTAATATAGGCTGAATTATTGTAGCGCCAAGTGCAGATGCATTATAAATAAGTTCTTCAAAAGAGCTTTTTTTTATAAGCCCAGTGCACAAAATTATTTCAGGTTCTAACTTTTTATTTTTATTTTTCTCTAAAACTTTTAAAAATACAGATTTATTATTTTTGAAAGTCTGGGATAAAAGTTCGACAAGAATATTTATATTTTTATCAAAAAAGATAATATTATCAGATTCAGATAAACGTAAAATATTTGTAATTCTTGAATATACTAATTTATCTTTTAATTCAAAAGTTTGATTAATATTTAAATTAGAAGTTAACTCTGTTAAATTTTCTAAAAATATAGAAAATATATGCTTACTCATAATAAATTTTAGTTAATTTTATTAGAATTATGGAAATATATATAAGCAACTATTGCTGTAGCTGTAACAGCTGATCCTATTATATATTTATTTTTATTTTCAGATACATGAAAAGCAACAATTTCTTTTATAAAATCGCATCTTGCACTAGGTGACATTTCAGAAAAAATTTCAAAATAAAGCTGTATATCTTCTTTTATTTTACTAATTTTAGATTTTTCTGAATTTGGTGACATTTTTGCTGAATCACGATTTACTTCAGTTATTTTTTCAGCTTGTGCTGCAAAATTTTGTGTGTTAATAGTTATGCTAAAAAAAGCAATTATTATTAAAATATATAATTTCTTTAAAAACATATTAATTTCCTCTAATTTATTGATACTTAAATCATAAATCAAAATAAAAAAAAGTAAAAAGTATCGAATTTTAAAGGTAAAAAATGAACAAAATATCAAAAAAAGGCCCAATTGCTTTGGTTATTTTCGATGGTTTTGGCTATAAAAATCAAGTTTTTGGAAATGCTATAAAAGCTGCAAAAATGCCATTTTTTGAGTTTTTGCTCAAAAATTACCCCTCAACATTATTAAATGCATCGGGTAAAGCCGTTGGACTTTTACCAAAATTTATTGGAAATTCCGAAGTTGGACATTTAACTATGGGTGCAGGCAGAATTATAAAATCTACTTTGGCAAAATTCAAAGAAGTAGTAGACAATAAAACGATATTTAAAAATAAAGTTTTAATTAATAATTTTAAGAAAATAAAAGCAGATAACGCCTTACACATAATTGGGCTTCTGTCCGATGGTGGGGTTCATAGTCATGAATTTCAACTTTTTGCATTATTGGAATTTGCAAAAAAACAAAATATTAAAAATGTTTATATACACGTAATTTTAGACGGTAGAGATGTGCCTCCCAAATCTGCAAATATACATTTAAAAAAATTAGATAAAATTTGTAAAAAATTAAATTTGGGAAAAATTGCATCAATTCACGGTAGATTTTATTCTATGGATCGTGATAATAACTGGCAAAGAACTAAAAAGAGTTATGATATTTTGTGTGACCCAAAAATTAAAATCTCAAATTTAAAAAATTGGGAACAATTACTTAAAAATTTTTATGCAAAAAATATAACTGACGAATTTGTTAATCCAACGTTATTTATAAAAAATGGACAAATAAAAACAGGAGATGGTGTAATTTTTTACAACTTTAGACCTGATCGCGCAAGACAGCTTACCCAAAGTTTTATAGATCCGGATTTTAATAAATTTAAGACCCAAAACTTAAACTCAACAAATAATACTCTTGCATTTTTTATAACAACTACAAGATATATGCAAGATTTTAAAAATTTTAATAACGATATTTTATTTGAACATGAAAAAATAGATCACACGCTTTTAGATGAGATATCTACACAATCAAACGCAAAAATATTTGTCATAGCAGAAACAGAAAAATATGCTCATGTAACCTATTTTTTCAGAGGTATGAATGAGAAAAAATTGCCAAACGAAACATACAACTTAATATCATCAATAAAAGCTAAAAATTATATAAACCATCCGGAAATGTCTGCATATAAAATTACTAGAAAAGTTTTAGCTTCTTTAAAAAATGATCCGGCAAATTTCTATTTAATTAATTATGCCAATGCAGATATGGTTGGACATTCCGGTGATTTTGATGCAACAGTTAAAGCTTGTGAATGCTTAGATGTGCAAATTAAAAAACTTTATGACGAAATAGTTATAAATAAAAATGGCACAATATTTTTGACCTCTGATCATGGAAATGCCGAAGAAATGATAAATAAAAAAACCGGAGAACTTGTAACTGCTCATACAATAAATCCGGTTATATTTATAAAAATTAACCAAAAATCACAAAAAAATAAGCCTGAGATAACTAAATTTGGGCCAATTAAGCTCGAATTATCAAATATAGCAGCAACAATTTTACAAGATTTAGGTCTAAAAATACCGACAAAAATGATCAAAAAACGAATTTTTTAATGATTTTTTCAAAAATCATAACAAAATAATTAATAAATCTCGTTTTTTCTGCTATTTTATCAACCCATTTGTTATATTTTTCAAAACGAATATTATTATTACTATCTGAAATTTAATTAAATATGGGGGTTGAAAATTATGTTAAATAATTTTAAAAAATATTTCATAAACGTTTTTTTTATATTTGCATCTTTTGTTTATACAAATATTTTGGCGCTTAATGAAGAGATACCAAATCTTAATGAAGAGACACCAAACCTTAATCAAGAGATACCAAACTATGAAGAAATTGCTAAAGATATTTTAACTAAACATGATTTTAAAGATATAACAACAATAGGACAAGGTACCGAAAAAATAGTATTCAGTGGAACAAAAATTGAAAATGATGAAAAAAAAGAAATGGCCTGTTCATATTTTATTCCAGTAAAAGATCCTGAAAGACGTTTTTTGCGCGAACTGAATTTACTACAAAAACTTAAACATCCAAATATAATCAAGTACTTAGGATATATTTATGATAAACCTAACAAAATATACATCATATTCACAATGCGGGCAGAAAATTCGTTGGATTATTTTTTATATCACTATTATAAAGAATTAAATATCAAACATAAATTACAAATATCTCTTGGAGCAATAGCTGCTATAAATATGTTACATCATAATAATTTAGTTCACCAAGATATAAAACCAGATAATTTTTTATATTCATGTAATAAAAAAATCGATTTTATAAATATTTGGTTAACAGATTTTACATTTACAAAAAACGAAGAAATTTCTGAATTTTTTAAAGGAACAATTTTTTATACTCCATCAGAAAATATATTAATAAAAAGCATTGATCCAAATAAACAACAAAAAACATATAATATTTCGAAAGCTGCAGATATACATTCATTTGGAGTAACGTTATACGAAATCTTTTATGGTAAGAAATTTTTTAAAACTATTAAAAAAGAAAACAAAGAAGAAATAAAAAATATGCCCATATACGAAAATGATACAAAAAAAAGAGAACCAATAATTCAACTTATTGCAAATGGAGTAAGACCAAAATTAGATGACTCTGTAGTTCAATACCCTATTATAAACGAAATAATAGAAAAATGCTGGAATCCAGACCCAGATAAAAGACCTAATGCTTTAGATATTTTTAACGCATTAAAAAAACTTTATATTGAAATTACTGATATTTAAAGAATTTTTAAATTTACAATAATTTTAGAGCTGTTTTATTTTAAACAGCTCTTTATTTCTTTCTACCATAAATTTCGCATTATCAACCTGATGCGATGTATATCCTGTGTTTAATGGAAAAATAAAACTTCTCTTTTGAAAAAATTCAAGCTCAAATAGCGTACCCGCGCCTGCTCTGGCAAAAACCAAATCTGATAATAAATAATAATCTTTTAAATCTTGTCGATACGAAAAAACTATGGCTTGTATATTTAAATTTTTATAAAAATCTTGCCAATTGGTTTTATCCAATGCACCTGTTTGGTGAATAACCTGAATATTATTTAATTCAAAATTATCATGCAAACTATATTTTTTTAACCAAACTTTAAAATAATTATTTAAAGAAACGGAACCTTGAGAACCGCCCAATACAAATATAGTTTTTTTATTAATATCAAAATTTATACTATCTTGCTTATTTATTTTTAATATAAGCTCTTGCTTATCAAAAATCTTGTCTGATTCTGAATATCTTAACGGATAATTTGTTAGATTTATTTTGTTTTGTAATTTTTTAGAAAAATAATTTTTACTATTTTCAAAAACAATATTTATTTTAGTCGCCAATTTGGACAAAAATTTTATTGCTTTACCGGGAACAACATTTAATTCATATAAAATTATTTCTTGCTTATATCTTTTTGCAGCCAAACAAACAGGAATTGCTAAATATCCACCGGTAGAAATTACAGTTATATTTTTATATCTTTTAACCCAATAAATAGCTCTAAAATAACTGAAAATAAATTGCCAAATAAATTTAGGGTATAAATAAACTTTTTTTCCCGGGAAGTTAGATAACTTTAAATATATTTTTTGATCAATAAAACTATTATCATCTAAAATAGTTTTATCCAAATTCTTAACCCCTGTAAAAAAGACAACTTTACCTAAATTTTTAATTTTCCATTCTTTTGCCAAAATTAGCGCGGGCAAAATATGCCCGCCTGAACCTGAAGCAACTACAAATAAAGTTTTTTCATTCATAAATTATTTTCCAACTGATTTTGCCATTTCCAAATGCTTTAAAACTTCAGAATCATTTGCATTAAAACTCAATGCTTTCTCAAACATATTTATTGCATCTTCCGTTTTACCCATTTTAAATAGAACAAATCCTTTTGTATCAATATAATAATAAGATTCCGGTTTTTCTTTTAATGCCAAATCAATATGAACAAGAGCATCCTCAAGTTTTAAATTATTTTGAGCATAAAAATAGGCCAGTAAATTATGAATGGAAGAATAAGCCGGTTGATATTTTAACGCATTTAACAATATGGCTTCAACTTTATCATTTTGACCCGATATAAATCTTATATAAGCCGTTTGGAATAATATTTTTGACTTAAGCCCATTATCTTTGGTTATATCAAATAATTTTTTACAATAAGAAAGAACTTTTGATCTATCATTTTTTTCAAAATTTAAATCTATTAATGCCGATACCAAATTTTGATTGGAACTATTTTTTTCAACGAGTTCTAAAACTTTAATAATTGAATTTACATCAACTTTAGCTCTTCTTAATAACAGTAAAACTTGTAAAACTTCTTTATTTTCCGGATCTGCAATTAACCAATCTTTAAGTATATCCATAGCCATATTTGATTTTCCTGTTGAAACCAAAATTTCTATTTTTAAAAATTTTGCATCTTTGAAATCAGGATTTTGGGCAAGTAATTCATCAAGTTTTGATAAAGCTATGTCTGCCTTTCCGGCTCGCCAATTAATTAAAGATAAATCAAAAATTTGTGTTGGAGTTTTATCTTTTACTTTTTCCAATACATCACTGGCTTCATCAAATCTTTTTTCTACAAATAATAATCTTATAAGCTGTTTTTCAACTGTTTCGTCAGAACCAACAATATCTAAAAATCTTTTATACCCGGCAATTGCTCCCTGGATCTGGCCCTGCTGTTCTTGAATTATAGCTTTTAACAACCATCCCCGTTCAAAATCAGGAAACAATTCCAAACTTTTATTGATATATTTTAAAGCCTGCTGTTCCATATTTTTTTGCAAATATACCTTTGATGCTAAAAAATAAAATAAAAACTGTTTTGATTCTAAATTTTGATCTTTTATGCACTCATCAATAACAGTCAAAGCTTCATCAAGTTTTCCGGTTTTTATAAGATTTAAAACTTTAAAATATGATAATTGAAGATCATGAGGATTTTCTTTAATTAATTTATTTATGAAATTCGAAGCTTTTTCGCCATGGCCAAGATGCAAATATGATTGTGCAAATATTTTTTCTATATCCAAATTACCCTTAAATACATCTTTTACTTTTTGATCCAAATTAACTATTTTATCAAATTGATTTGTTTCGAATAAAAATCTTATATAACGTTCTTTTGCATAAATAGAATTTTCCGTTTTTTCTAATTTTTCAAAATTTTGCATTGCAGAATTATAATCACCACTCATATAATCAACACACCCACGCATATACGTTTCATAATTATTTGCATTTGCCCCTGAATTATCTTTTACGTTAACCATTTGCATGGAATTACAAGCAACCATAATAAAATTAATAAAAACAAAATTAAAAATTTTTTTATTTAACATACTTCTCCTTTTTACTCTTAAAATAAAAATCTTTTAATAAACTTTTAAGTTCATCATCTTTAATTTTACCTAAATTTGAATATTCAACACTATTTAGTGAAACTTTTTTAGGTTCTGTATTATTATGTTTAGAATTTAAAAATAATTTTGCAGTATCTTTTAAATTTAACGTTTGTTTTTTTATCACCTGAAACCTTATATATTTTATGCGTTCATATTCAAATAAAGAATTTATTTTTTCTCTCAAAACATCTGAAAGCATATACATTTCATGAGCCCATGCCGGATGAGTTACACCTAAAAGTAAAAAGTTTCTTTCCACTTTTAATATAACGACTTTATCACTTAAACTGCCAAGGACTTTGTCCCAATTATTAAATAATTTAACTTTCCATTCATCCTGTTTTGGTACAAAATTATTTAACAATTCAGAAATATGCTTAAACACAAAACACCATTAAAATATTTTATAACTTGCCATACGATTTTTTTTAGCATAAATATTATTTATTATATTATAACTATAAGGATATCAAATGGAAAATAAATTGACCCCGGAAAAATTAAATTTATTAAAACAAGTCGCTTTAAACTTAAGAATTGATAGTATAAAAGCAACAACTGCAAGTAAATCAGGACACCCAACATCTTGCATGGCAATAGCAGATTTAATAAGTGTAATCTTTTTTAATTTTTTAAAATACGATATTAAAAATCCTAAAAACCCCAATAATGACAGATTTATTTTATCAATAGGGCACACAATTCCAATAATTTATGCTGCATGGAAAAATTTAAATGTAATAACAGAAAAAGAATTTTTAGATTTAAGAAAATTTAATTCTGTGTTGGAAGGACACCCTACCCCAAGATTTGAATATAATGAAGCCGCTACAGGCTCTCTAGGACAAGGTTTGGCAATTGGTGTAGGCATGGCATTAAATGCAAAACATGACAAACTTAATTATAAAACATTTGTCATGATAGGAGATGGCGAAGCCGCAGAAGGCTCCGTGTGGGAAGCTGCAGAACTTGCTGCTCATTACAAATTGGACAATTTGATTGCCATTTTAGATTGCAACAGGCTTGGACAATCGGGCGAAAGCATTCACGGACATGATGTTGAAAAATTTGAAAGAAAATTTCAGGCGTTTGGATTTAAAACTTTTTCCATAGACGGCCATAATATTCAAGAAATTTTCGATACTTTAAATTCGGCTTATGATATAAAAAATCAGCCTGTCGCAATAATCGCAAAAACATTTAAAGGTAGTGGATTACAAGAAATCGAAAACAAAAATGGGCATCACGGAAAACCATTTAAACAAGAAGAATTAAACGACATAATTAAAGAACTTGAATCTCGATTTAAGTTAAAATATCAAAACATAAAATACACTCCGGAATTACCAAATAAAACAAATATAAATTTAGAAAAAGAAAAAATAAAAATAAGTTTAAACACAGATTCAAATACAAATTTTTTTGATTTAGACCAAAAAATAGCAACAAGAAAAGCATTTGGTTATGCATTAGAATCTTTGGGAAATACAAATAAAAAAATTTTTACAATAGACGCCGATGTTCAAAATTCTACCTATACTGAAATGTTTGGTCAAAAATATCCTGAAAGATTTATTCAATGTTTTATAGCAGAGCAAAATATGATTGGTGTTTCAACCGGTCTGGAATCTCGCGGTAAAATTCCGTTTGCATCAACTTTTGGTGCATTTTTTACAAGAGCATTTGATCAGATAAGAATGGCAGGAATCGGCAAAAATGCACTTCGTCTTTGCGGCTCTCATTGTGGCGTATCAATAGGCGAAGATGGTCCATCGCAGATGGCTTTGGAAGATATCGCTATGTTTAGAACCATTCCTAATTCTATTGTGTTATATCCATCTGATGGAGTGTCGGCATATAAATTAACCGAACTGATGGCTAATTATCATGACGGTGTTTCATATTTAAGAACTTCAAGACCGGAAACAACAAACATTTATAATAAAAACGAAGAGTTTAAAATAGGCGGATGCAAAATTTTACGCCAAAGTAAAAATGACAAAATTTGTATAATTGCAGCGGGAATAACATTACATGAATCATTAAAAGCTTACGAAGAATTAAAAAAACAAAATATTAATGTTTCCGTTATAGATTTATATTCGATAAAACCTCTGGATAAAAATACAATAATTGATATTGCTCAAAAATCCGAAAATAAAATATTAACAGTAGAAGATCATTATATACAAGGCGGTATTGGTGAATCTGTAACATCTGAGCTTTCAAACACAAATATTATAGTCGAAAAGCTTGCTGTAAATAAAATACCTAGATCGGCCACATCGCAAGAGCTTTTAAATTTTGAAGAAATAAATGCTAAAGCTATTGTTCAAAAAATTATAGCGATTTGTTGTTGACAAAAATTTCAAAATGCACGACGCTATTCAACTTGTAGGAATATCTTTTTAACAACATCCATTAAGGGAGTTTTTGATGTTAGAGTTAACAAAAAACAAGCTACTGCTTTTAGCATTTTTAACTGCAGTTATGGTTTCAGATTCAAATGCAAAAAACAATGCTGCAAATAGCACAACAAATAAAAATCAACAGATGACTGCAGACAATTTAGATCCTGATTTAGGAGACTTTTTAGATGACGAAGAAGTATCAACACCGGAATTAAAATCCAAAGAATTACCAACGTTTGCCGCAGTAGAACAACCATTGTCCAAGCCAAGAATAACTTTTAAAAAAGATGATTTGGAAGTTATTTTCGGTGGCAAAATTAGAGTTGAATATGATAATTATTTAAACAACAATTATTTAAATAACAAAATTCCTGATGATATCGGTTTTTTCAAAGAAACAGTAGATTTAACCGTTGATGCAATTTTTGGTGAAGAAAAATGTGGACACAGAGCCGTTGAAGCATTTTTAGATTTACGCATGAAAAATAAATGGGGTGTTGTTGGTGCTTATAAAAGTACAACTGCAGCAGAAATAACACTTGATGGAATTTCGCTCGGAGAACATGCTCACTATTCAAGCCGTCCAAACCCATGGTTTAAAGATGCATGGTTAATGGTAAGCTTAAACAAAATTTTCAATTCAAAAAACGATAAAATACAATATTTCAAAATTGGATGGTTCCCATTTCAACTTGGCAGAGGTGTAGCTCTTGGAAGTATTTATGGAGCAGTAGAAGAAGCTTTAGGCTTGTTTAGCTATAATGCAGATGCATCTGCGCCTGGACTTGTTTTAAACGGCGAACTTATCAAAAATAAATTATGGTACGATTTATATTACGCAAAATTTGAAGAAAAAAGTGCATCCATAGACGATACATTTAACAACACGGTAAAAATAAATCATGTTGGCAGAAGATCAAATCCATACAGAGGTGATGGAAAAGATGATGAACTTTGGGCCGCAAGATTAATAATTAGACCATTTGATAATAAATCAGATGGAAGATGGGACATTGAGCCATACATATATTTCAATGAAGCTTCAGATCAAAAAGTAGAAGTTGCTAATGATACAAAAACACAACTTGGAGCTTATGGATTTGAAACCAGATACAAAAAAAATAAATTCAAAATTGGCGGTGAAATGGCATTCAATTATGGTCAAGAAAAATTGTACTCCATAGATAGAAATAAAGTACAACTTGCCGTAGTTAAAACTGATGGAAAAATTCCAACAAATATTTCAGACATGATCGATATAACGGCAGACAACTCTTATGGAGCTGGCATGTTATACAAAGGCTACAGTCATGTAAACGTTAACGGTGGAACATTAAATGGTAAAAATGCGCCAATTAATACTGCGGCTACAAGTGCAGTTTATAATAATAACAATATTACTCGCACAACAGCATATCCAGACGGTGGAGACAATGATCAAAGATTAATCAACAAATCAACAAGAGTTCGCCCTGAATACACAAACGATTTTGAAGGGTATATGGCAATATTTGACACAAGATATCAAGCAACAAAAACATTAAAAATTGCTGCCGAATTAGGATATGCATCAGGCGACAATGATCCAACAGTAAATGAAGTAAATAAAAATTATCACGGATTTATTGGACTACATGAAATTTACATGGGTAAAAGAGTTTTTGCACCAATGGTACTTGGTGAAAGATATATACCAAGATTAAGAGGACTTGTAGCCGGACAAAAAGAAGTTGATGGATTTAGAGCAAAAATAGACAACGGATTTACAGATTTAACATATTTCGGTATTGGTGCCACATGGAAACCGGCAAGTTATGAAAAAAATAGATTTAAAATAAATCCAAATTTAGTATTTTTCTGGAAAAATGATGATTCTTACAAATATGTTTTGGATAGCGCAAATCCTGATAACAGCCAAGTATCAAGCACAGAAAAAGCAAGAAGCTTCTTGGGTACGGAAATAAGTTTAATATTAAATTATGAATTAATAAAAGACTTAACACTTGGTGCTATCGTTTCTTTCTTTGCACCCGGAACATTTTATAAAGATGTAAAAGGCGTGCCAATTAGGGGCGATTTTTACAGAGACAAAATTCCTTCAGATGCTCGTACAGGTCTTAATCCTGCAGATTACAGAATCTCCGATGATAATGCATTCTGGGGTGTTATATCTTTAGAATATAGATTCTAAAATTAGTATATAATTTTTTTAAAAAAGAGGTGGGATTGTTCCCACCTCTTTTTACTTATACAATTTTTTTACAACTTTGCTATACTTTACGAGTAAAAAACAGTTTTATAGATATAAATTCTATAATTTTAAGGATTTAAAATGCAAGTATTAAAACGCTCCACATATTGTGGTTTGGTTGATAAAAAATTTTTAGATAAAGAAATTACCTTAGTTGGTTGGGTTAATAAAAGAAGAGATTTTGGTAATTTAATTTTTATTGATCTACGCGATAATACCGGCATAATGCAGCTTGTGTTTAATCCTGAAAATTCAAAAAATTTATTTGAAAAAATAAAAGATATTAAATCCGAATTTGTTTTATCTGTAACGGGCACTGTTGCCAAAAGATCACCTGAAGCTATAAATACAAAAATACTAACAGGCGAATTTGAACTTATAGTCAAAAATTTAACAATTCTTAGCAAATCAAAAGCAATACCATTTCAAGTTGATGACGCTGAAAATGTCGACGAAGAGCTTAGATTAAAATATAGATACATAGATCTAAGACGTAAAAAAATGTATGATCTCTTAAAACTAAGACATAAAATAACTTTCGCAATTCGGGAATATTTAAATTCTCAAAATTTTTTAGAAATAGAAACTCCAATACTTTCAAAAAGTACTCCTGAGGGCGCACGAGACTTTTTGGTACCATCTCGTCTACAAGAAAAAAAATTTTATGCGCTACCACAGTCACCTCAAATCTACAAACAACTCTTAATGGCATCAGGAATGGATAGATATTTTCAAATAGCAAGATGTTTTAGAGACGAAGATTTAAGAGCGAATCGTCAACCGGAGTTTACACAGATAGATTTGGAGATGTCATTCGTTGAACAAGAC
Organism: Candidatus Dependentiae bacterium; assembly: GCA_018897535.1. Taxonomy (NCBI): domain Bacteria; species Candidatus Babelota bacterium. Next base: position 20,477 of record JAHIKO010000020.1, on the reverse strand, counting down.
GATATAATAAATATTGTCGAAGGAATAATTAAAAACGTTTTCGAAAAAACCTACAACAACACGCTCAAGTTTCCGTTTAAAAGATACTCATATGATGAAATTTTTTCCAAATTTGGGTCAGATAAACCTGATATGAGATTTGGGCTTGAAATTCATAACCTTACAAAACTATTTGAGTCAACTGAACTAAAATTTTTAAAGTCTACTATTGAAGGCGGTGGAAAAGTTGGCGGAATCTTTGTACCAAATCAAGAATTTTCAAGATCTGAGATTAGTAATTTAGAAAACTTTGCTAAAGAAAAACTAAATGCCGGTGGTCTTTTAAGTATAAAAATTACAAATGATAAAAATATCGAATCTGCAGTTCAAAAATTTTTGCCATCAAATTTCCTTTTAGAGCTACAAAAATTTATTCCGGAAATACAGAAATGCTCCGGAACGATTTTTATCGTAGCCGATAAATTTAAACGCGCTTGGGATATTCTTGGAAGATTCAGACTTGAACTTGGAAAAAAATTAAATTTAATAAATAAAGATGAATTTAATTTTTTATGGGTTACTGATTTTCCAATGTTTGAATGGAGTGAAGAAGAAAAGAAATTTAATGCAATGCATCACCCATTCACATCTCCAACCGACAGTTTGAAAACAGATAATTTGGAATCAGTACATGCAAAAGCTTATGATCTTGTTTGCAATGGCGAAGAAGTTGGCGGTGGATCAATTAGAATTCACGATTCAGAGCTTCAAGCTGAAATTTTTAAAATTATAGGTATTGATAAAAAAGAAGCGGAAAATAAATTTGGATATTTATTGGAAGCACAACAGCTCGGTTTTCCACCACACGGCGGACTTGCACTTGGACTGGATAGATTGGTAATGCTTTTGGGAAAAACGGATTCAATAAGAGACGTTATTGCATTTCCAAAAACGCAAAGTGGAACATGTCCTATGATGCAAACGCCATCTGAGGTGGATGAAAAACAATTAAAAGAGTTGCATATTAAAATTAAATAAATGTTATCAACAAAAAACAAAAGTTTTTTAATACTTGCATTAAGTCTAATCAGTTTTTTAATAACAGGTTGGCTTGAATTTTTTCTATTCAAAAGACAGTATCTATCGCACTATGATACAAATCGTATTGCTTTATTTTTGCTTATAAATTTACATATAATATCTATTTTAATTTTTTTATATTTAATAATAAGACAAAGTATTAAATTATTTGTAGAAAAAAATAGAAAAATTCCGGGAAGTAATTTTAAAAGAAATTTACTTTTTGCATTTAGCGTTTTTTCCGTTGTTCCATCGGTTCTAGTTTTCTTTATTGCAGGAAAATTAATTAACGCAAGTATTAATGAAAATTACAGGTTAATTCAAGAACAACAAAATATAGGTATAAAAATTACCAACTATAAAAAATTCAAAGCAACACGCAATCCAATCTATTGGAGCTATTTATTTACATTTATACTTCTAACTTTATTGATATTATTTTTATCTTTATGGTGTGCATTTTATCTTGCAAAAGGCATCAGTAAGCCTATTTTGGGATTACTAAAAGCAACTGAAAAGATTAAACAAGGCGAATGGAATATTTCATTAAATCAAGACTCAACAAGTGATCTTAAAAATTTAGAAATAAGTTTCAATCAAATGACAATGGCATTACAAGCAGCACATAATCAATTGGAACAAAGTAACAAAGAAATGCTTATGATCATAGAAAATATGAAAGAAGCTATTTTTTATGTTAATAAAAAAGGACGAATATTAACTTATAATTCTGCATCAAAAGAATTGGTTCAAAAATATCTGGGTATTGAAAGATTTAAAAATAAAAGAATAAGTTTTTTTGGTAAAAAAGTTTTAGATAAATTTATAGAACTTACAAGAGAACTCATTGTGTCGGAAAAAGCACAGCTCACAAGAGAAATTTCTTTTAGCTTTAATTCCGAGCAGAAAGTATTTATTGTACATTTAACAAAATTACAAAACAATTTTAGCAATACAAAATTAAGTGAACGAGATGACGGTCTTTTGGTAATAATTGAAGATTTAAGCGATATTGTAAAAATTAACAAAATAAAAACTTGGCAAGAAGCTGCAAGACAAATCGCGCATGAAATTAAAAATCCTCTAACCCCAATTCAGCTTGCCACACAACATCTACAAAGAAAATATAAAGACATTTTAGAACATGAAAAAGTTTTTTTTGACAGCACAAACACAATTTTAAATCAAGTAAAAATAATAAAAGATTTGGCTTCACATTTTTCGGAATTTGCACAATTGCCATCTAATAATATTGAATCTATTGATGTAAACGACATAATAGAAGAAATTGTAAATCTTTACAAAGTAAGCTATCCGGAAATAAATTTTATTTGTGAATTTACAAAACCCATACCTTATATAAAAATCGATAACAAAAAATTTAAACGTGCCATTGTAAATTTGCTTGATAATAGCGTAAGAGTTCTATGTGAAGATGAAAAAGATGTAATATCAAATGTTAAATTTATAAAAATCAAAACAACAATTAAAACAAATTTAAATAAACTTGAAATTTTAATTTCAGATAATGGACCGGGAATTTCAAGAGAAGTTAAAACAACACTTTTTATGCCATACGTTTCAACCAACCAAAAAAATATGGGACTTGGTCTTGCTATCGTTCATGAAATTATAAATCAATCAGGTGGAAGCATAAAACTTGTAGATGGACAAGGAGCAACTTTTCAAATATTATTGCCAATATAAAGAAAGGATTTATATGAAAAAAAATAGTTTTTTAATTTTAACAATTTCAAGCGGTTTGATACTTTTTCAAGCCTGCACTAACAATAATAAAATTGAAGCAAATAAAAATATAAATAATAATTTAGCTAAAAACGAGGTCAATATGATAACTACGGAATCAGGTTTAAAATATGAAATTTTAACTCCGGGTAAAACAGAACAAACACCAAAGCGTGGTCAACATGTAACCGTTCATTACACAGGTTGGCTTGATAACAATGGAGAAGTTGGTAAAAAATTTGATAGCTCAGTAGATCGAAACGAACCATTTACATTTGTTCTTGGCGTTGGAATGGTCATTAGAGGCTGGGATGAAGGTGTCGCAAGTATGAAACTTGGAGAAAAACGAAGACTTACAATTCCAAGTAACCTTGGGTATGGACCTAGAGGTGCAGGAAATGTTATTCCCGGAAATGCTACACTTATATTTGAAGTAGAATTATTAAAAATCGGCTAGGAGTCATTATGGATAAACTCTATGCTCCATGGCGCAACGATTATGTTACAGGAACAGCTCATAAAGAAAAAAAAGATAAATTGAAAAATGATTGCGTTTTTTGCGCTGCATTTGCAAAAAATAACGATGAAAAAAATTTTATATTAAAACGATTTAAGCATTGTATTGTAATGCTTAATTTATACCCTTACAACGCAGGACATCTTTTAGTTCTACCAATAGAACATAAAGGTGAATTAAAAGATCTTTCCATAGAAATTCGCAGCGAGCTTATGGATGTTATAAATTTAAGTATTAATGCTTTAACCAAAGTTCTAAAACCACAAGGTTTTAATGTTGGTTTAAATTTGGGAATTGCCGGAGGCGGTGGTATTCCATCACATCTTCATTTTCATATTTTGCCACGCTGGAATGGTGACACAAATTATCTTGCCACACTTGGAGAAATAAAAGTTGTATCATCTGATCTTTTTAAGATTTATAAAGATTTAAGACAAGAGTTTTAAAAAAGGGGAACATTTCGTTCCCCTTTTTTGTTATTATACCTTAGTTGATTCACTCGATAGAGATTGCTGACCTTTTAGTAAATCTACTGCTTTCAATAATGTTTCAACTGAATTAACTGCATCATTATCTCTATTTATATTTATTATATTGGAATCATTAATAACATCATTAACTGCATGATTTAATTCGCTCAATAAATTTTCTAGATTATCATTATATTCTTCTTTTTCTTTCTTAGCTTCACTTTCCAAATTAGAAATAAACAAATTTAATTGATCAATTTCTTTTTTTAAATTTTCAATCTCTGTTACTTTGGCAATATCTTCTTTTGACCAAGTTTTGTAATCTTCACGATATTTAGCACTACCTTCCGATTCTTCATTAAGTTGTTTTTCCAAAGATTCCAGTTGTTTTTCCAAAGATGTTTTTTCATCTATATATTTCCACACTTTTGCTTTTAGTTGTTTATTTTCTTCGACTAATTCAGAGTGTATTGTTTCCAATTTTTTATAATTATCTTGAATTTTCTTAATATCATCTTCTTTAGCTTCAAAATTTTTTCTACATCTATCTATATTGGCTGATAATTCATCATACAAATCTTTTATTTTTTTCTCTTGTATTTTGTTATCATTTACAGATTCTTTATTATTAGTAAAATCTTTAATCATGTATTCATTCCAAATTTCAGGATCAATTTTACCAATAGCCTGAATAACTCTATATTTTAATGCTATCAAAAGATTGTTATATATTATATTAATGTTGGGATCAGATATTTTAAATTCTTCTGCCAATTTTTTTATGTCATTAATAATATTTTCAGTTTCTTTTCTGGATTTTTCAACTTCTTCGAGTTTTTTTTCAATCTCACTGTTTTTATTACTAAGATCTTGCTTTTCTATATCTAATTTATTGTATTTCGCTTTTTCTAGATTTAATTGTTTTTCTAATTTTATCTTTTCGTTTTCCAATTCATCATTACTCGAAAAAGAGTTTTGTAAGCGAGTATTTTCTTCTACCAGTGAATCAAATTGATTTGAAATCGAAAGATTAATACGTTTTAATTCGTTTAATTCGTTTTCCAATTTTTTATAATCTTCATTCTTTGCATATAATTCTTTCTGAAGATCTGCTACAATAACCATAGTATCGTTAATAAACGCTTCTTTTTCTTTTTTAATTCTCTCAGTTGTTTCGTTTTCATTCTCTTCTTGTAATTTTTTAATCTCTGCATTTTTATTTTTTATTTCTTCCTTAAGATCACTAATTTCTTTTGGAGCTTTTGCCAATGATATTGAAAAATCTTGAATTTCTTTTTCATTTTTTTTATATTCTTCTATTCTAGTTTCTAATTCAATATTTTTACGTTTTATTTCACTTAAATCTTTTTTTTGTTTTTCACTCTGATTTTTAACAATTTCCAAATCACTAATCGTTTTATTCAAAGCGTCAATAGATGTTTTAAACTCAGCAATTTGCACTTCATAAGTCTTTCTTTGATCATCAAGCGCTTGTTGCTTATTCTTTTTTAATTGCTCATTAGATTCTTTCAATCTAATATTTTCTTGCTCTTCTTTAGTCTTTTTATTTGCAAAATCACCTTTTATTTTATCTATTTCTTCTATATTAGCCTTTTCTAATTTATCCGTATCTTGTTTATATTTATTTTGTAGATTTATTAAATCTTGAGTTAAAGTTTCAAGTTGTTTTTTCAATTCTTCTTGTTTTGTGCGCTCTTCTCTTAATAAATTTGCTGAATCTTTACGAGCTTTTTCTAAATTTTCATCTCTTTGTTTAATTTCTTTTTCTAATTCTTTAATCTTTTTTAAATCTTCTTCGCCACTATATTTTTCAAGATCAACCCTTTTCTTGAGTAACTCATTTTCTTCATTCAATTTTTCCAAATTAGCAATTATTAAATCTTTATTTTTTAATTCTTCTTCTAATTTTGTATTTTTTGCTTGAATTTCTGTAATATCTGTTTCATTTATAAGTTCATAATATTCATCACGTTGTTTCTCTATTTTTTTTATTTCAAAGTCCTTCTTTGCCAATTCTTCCTCTAACATTTTCAACTTATCTTCCAATAATTTCATACCCATATCTGAAGAGCTTTTCACCCTTTCAACCCCACGAGCTGCATCTTTTTTCGCCTCTTCTAAATCTACCTTTAAATCATTAATTTCTTTATCTTTTTTATTAATTAATCTATTTATTTCTTCTACTGTTGCATTTCGCGCTTGTTCAAATTTTAATTTATCTTCTTCCAATTTTCGCTTCTCTAAATCAAGTTTATCATTTTGTTCTCTAAGCTGTTTTATTTCTACCTCCTGTCGCTTAGCAATTTCATTTAAATTTGCATTTTCTTCAGCAAGACCAGCAACCCCTTCGTCTTCAACAACCTCTTGGACTTCCAGTCTTTGATTAATTATTTTTTGCAAGTCTGCTATCTCACGATTTAAGCGATCAATTTCTTTATTATCAACAACTTGCACAGGCTTAATTTGCCGCGCAAGCTCACCTTGCAATCGCTTTATTTCTTCATCATTAGTTTTATTTATAGCATCACGTTGTTTAAGCCCGGCTACCATTTCTTCTGAAAGTTTTGTCAATCCAGATATTCGTTCATTTAAACCAATTATTTCTAATTGATGCTTTTTTTGTAAATTTTCATTTTCTTGATTAAGACTTGTTATCGTATCTTGAAGATTTTTTACATCAATACCTGGTGCACTTTGTAGATTATTATAGATTAACAGTAAATCATCATATTCTTTTTGCAATTTACTTTTTTCTTCATCACTTTTTTGCTGTAATTCTTTTAATTTTTCATTAACATCTTTATTAGAAATAGCAGACCCAATAATACCAAGCAATCCACCAACACTGGCCGCTCCAAGTATATTTTTTGCAAGACTAACTTTATTTTCTTTTAAATCTTTATTTTCTTTCTCAAGTTTTTCAAAATCAGTTATAAGTGTATTAATATTTTTCTCTTTATCTGAAATTAATGCTTCTTTGTTGCTCAATTCTTTTGTTAAATCTTGAATTATTTTATCTTTGTCTTCAACATTTTTTTCAAGATCAATTAATCTTGTTTCACCATCTTTAACCAATTGATCGCTTAAAAATTTTTCCAGATCGCCACTATTAAATTTATTTAATAAATTTTCAGCATATTTATTTAAAAGTTTTTGTATTTCAGGTTTTAATACGGCACCCAATTTATTAATATTTAATAAAAATACTAATAAAAAAATAATTTTACCTATCTTCATTACTACCTCTTTTTTTAAAAATATTTATTTCTTATTTATATGGAAACCCCACAAAGTAAATAAATGGACCAACCGGATAATGCAGAATTTTTATCAGCCAATTCATAATCAAAACCTAATGTTGTCCAACATTTATCATTTTTAATTTTTCCCTCAAATCCAAAATTCAAATAAAGCTTATTACTCATAACGCTTTCTACTTTTGCCGAATCCAAATTTAAATCACTTTGTTTTATTGCCGTAAAAGTATCAACCGGTCTGTTTATTTGATTATCACTTATTTTTGCATCAGGATAATAATTATCCGGATTAAATCCTATAGTCGTATCAACACCTCTGATTGCATAATTTTCACTAAACGATTCATTTAATTTTAATTTTTCATGATCCCTTCTCCAAAAATTATAACCGACCATTACATTTATATTCTTGTATGAATAAACAAAATCTGTAAATATATTAATTGAAGATCTTGGCGTTACATCGGTTTTCAATGTTGTTATATTTGCAAGCCTGAAAAAGCCTGTCTGATCATTCCCACTAACGCTTAAATATCTACTAAGATCTCCGTTATTTGTAAGATCAAATGTTCTTAAATAAGAATTTTTAAATAAATATTGATACTCAGCACCAAGAGTAAATGCAAGTTTTTTATTTTTAGATTTAACAAAATCAACGTTTAAATAACTGCCGCCGCCAAGTCCAAAATGTTTACCATTTCCAACAATCGGCTCAAATAGATATTCAGCTTTAGGTTTATATCCTGTAGGTACTATTCCAAATCCATATAAATCAATAAAAACCAGGTTGCTACATTTTATTATGCCATCAATTGCTATTTTAATATCCGAAAGCCCTGCTAATTTTTGAACTCCATCTTTCATTTTTGAATAAGATAACAATTTATGATTAAAAGCCTCAGTTGCATTTGCAGAAAAATATTTATCAGAAGCATCAAGTGGCATATTGTTTAAAGTTACAGATTTTTCAAATTCACTAAAATTTAAATCAGTTTCAACTTGAGTAAATGGCATAGATAAAGAAATAAATACTCTTTTGTTTAAAAAATTTAAATTTTTAAAAATTTGCAAATTTAAACCATAGTTTTTTTGTTTTGGGGAAATTTTTATTTTTGAACTAAAATTTGTAAGAAAATTTTCATCTTCATCGGTAATTGCCAACCATGTTGAAGATATATCCGGAGTTCCGTATACATCTGGGCCAAAAACACTAAGTTCAAGTTTATTTGTAGGAAAAAAATATTTTGTTAATTTATCAGAATCTTCTGACTCTTTATAAAAAAGAGTACCCAATATTTTAAGCCCACCATTATCATAAATTTTATTTACAAAATTTCTGGAGATATTTTTTTGCAAAACAATATCTTGTAAAATTGGTCGTGGCATAAAAAATGTTTTTGCCGAATAAATTTTTAAATTACAAAATAGAATAAAAAAAACAAATAAACCTATTTTAAATTTTACTTTAAGCATACACTCTCCAATATTTTCATTTCAAAATTTTTACTATATCATTACCATCGTTATAATAAACTTTTTCACCCGTATTCCAGTTTATATTAATTTCTTTAAGATCTGGATTATAATAGAAAAACTTTTTTTCGAAATTCAAGTTTATATTAAAATCAAGCCAAATTGGAAAAACAGTAGAACTTGCAAAAACATTTTTACCAACAGAGCTATTATCATCTCGCCCAATATAAACACAAGTTGTAAGTTCAGGGGTAGATCCAATAAACCAAGTTGATGTTGCATCATTTGTAGATCCGGTTTTACCAATGGCCTGAGCATCTATCCATTTATTATAATTAAGCATATCTTTAGCTCGTTCTATTCTATATGAAAGAGCATTAATCATTTTTGAATTTGTAATTGAATCCAATACATTAATTTTTTTATTTTTAACTTTCCAAATAACTTTTCCCCAAACATCTCGAACATTCTCAATAAAATAAGAATTTACAAAATAACCGTTATTTGCAAAAACATTAAACGATGTCGCCAAATCTTTTACAGTAAGTTCTGCCGTACCCAAAGCTAAAGACGGATAAGGTTTTAATTCAGTATTTATCTGAAAATTTTTTGCCCATTTAATCACATGTTCATAACCCAATTTTAATAAAAGCTTTATTGCAATTATATTGTTTGATAAGGTCAATGCTTTTAAAAGCGTCATCTCTCCGGCAAATTCACTATTCCAATTTTTAGGCCTCCATAAAGTTCCGCCTACTTCCATTTCTATTGCTTCATCAACCAGAACATCATCCATATCCATACCTGCTTTTATTGCACTTGCATATAAAAATGGTTTGAATGCCGAACCTATTTGGCGTTTTGCCTGTAGAACTCTGTTAAATTGAGATTCATTAAAATCAAAACCTCCAATTAGTACTTTTATTTTTCCCGATTCAGCTTCTATGGAAATCATTCCTCCATTTAATTTTTCATCAAGCCTACCCCTTATATCTTTTATTTTTTTTCTAAAAATATCTGTCGCTATTTTTTGCTTTTCCAAATTTATTGTTGTTTTTATTTTATATCCGGCTTTGTACAAAACATCTTTACCCCAAACACTTTCAGCCCAATTTCTTATCCATTCTTTTATATATAAAAGCACAGGATCGCCCGGCTCCTTATCATTTATAAAAACTTTTGTATTTATTGCCTGTTTATATTCCTGATCTGTTATGAAATTAAGTTTAAGCATATTATTCAAAACCAGATTTCTTCTTTTTATAGACTTTTGAATCGAATTTAGTGGTGAATAAATAAGTGCAGATTTGGCTGTTGCAGCCAAAGTTGCAGCCTCAGATAAGGAAATATCTTTAACTTCTTTACCCCACATTCTTTGGCTTGCGGCAGCAACGCCATAAATTCCACGTCCAAAATAAACATTATTTAAATAAAGTTCTAAAATTTGTTCTTTTGTAAATTGTCGCTCAAGTTGAAAAGATAAAAAAATATCTTTTATTTTTCTAATAAAGGTTCTTTCTTGAGATAAAAATAAAAGTTTTGCAACCTGCTGAGTAATGGTACTTGCGCCCTGAACAATTCTAAATTTATGTATATTAACAAGTAATGATCTTAACATACTTTTATAAGCGAGCCCGGAGTGAGTAAAAAAATTCCAATCTTCAGCCGCAACAAAAGCGGAAATTAATACCTTGGGCAACTTATCATAAGAAACAGGATCTCTTTTATCGAGCTTAAACGAAAATAAAACTTCGTTTTTATCATCCAATACAACAGAAGGATTATCGTTTTTTGCAGCCAATTCATGTTGAAAATCAACCCAATCATGATTGATAAGATAAAAAAAAGCTCCAAATAAAAAACTAAAAAATAAAAATATAGAAATATAAAAATATTTTAAAAATTTATTCAACTTAATTTATTTCGATTAAACATAAAAATTATTAATGTAATAAGTAATATTTTAACAATATCAACAAAGAAAAATAGTAAAATATTTAAATTAAATGGAACAAAAAAAGATAACTGCAAAACTCCAAAGAGATGTAATATAATCAAGCCCAAAAATAAAGTTAAAAAATTAAATAAAAAATTTTTATATTTTGCATTTTTAAGAAAGCTTAAAAAACCTGTAGCTAAAATAAATCCAATAATATATCCACCTGTTGGACCGCATATATGAGAAAAACCTGAATGAGATCCAAAGAAAACAGGAAAACCTGCAATACCTTGCATAACCCAAAAAATACTAGCCATAAATGCAATTTTACCAAATAATATGCTTGATAAAAAAATAACAAATGTCTGCAATGTTATTGGTACAAAATTAAATGGTAAAATAAAATAAACTTGCGATGATAATGCAAAAATAAACGAAAGTAATAAAGAGGTTACGAAATAAAAAACTAGAGAATAATTTTGAAATCGCTTGTCATCCTGAACCAGCCGTCGCCAAGGCTTTGGCCGGCAGGCTTGATTCAGGATCCAGTCTTCAAACCATAGTTTTAGTGAATTCAGATTTTTTGTAACTTTTTTTATCATATTAAACTTCTTTCAAAATTAAAGATGCCAAAACAAATACTTCTGCAAATAATATATATAAAAATAAACTGTGCAAACGCAAACGGCCACCGTTTTTTACGCGGTGGCCAAGACTAATATAAATAAATAAACTTTCTAATTTTTTGCGCTTATTTTTGGTTCAGCAAGTAAACTTATTCCTCCGGATAGATTATCCTTTTGCTCTGCTAAAAATAAAAGAAACTCTGTAATTGATTTAAAAATATCATTAAAATTTTTATCTTTTTCAGGCATAATACGAGCACATTTTACAAATTGATCAAAAACATTTTGCCAAACCTCATTTTTTGCATCTTTTTCGGAGATTTCAAATACTATTTTTATATTTCTAATGTCTTCTGCCGTTTTATCTTTTATAAATTCTTCAAAAGAATTTTGATCATTAATTTTTGTATCCTTTTCGCCTCCAGCATTTAGAGCCATAAAAGATATTAAAAAAATTAACGAATATTTTAAAATTTTCATATTTACCTTTCTTATTATAGTTAAAATATATACTTAAGATTTAGCTTTTAATCTTTTGTATCAAATTCTAAAATGTCCCCAGGTTGGCATTCCAAAACTTTACATAAAGATTCTAACGTAGAAAATCTAATTGCTTTTGCCCTTCCGTTTTTTAAAATCGATAAATTTGCTTCAGTAATTCCAACTTCTTGCGCAAGTTCATTCAATCTAATTTTGCGTCGAGCCATCATTTCATCCAATTTTACTATTATTTTCATAATCACACCGTTAGATCTGATTGTTTTTTAAGAACCAAGCCTTCATACATAATTGATGTAATTATCGAAAAAAAACCAAAAACAATAATATTTAAAATATCTTGTGTATTAAAGCCAATAGCCAAGTAACGAGACCCCTTTGGATTATTCATTGTAACAATTAAGCCCAGTAAAATAAAACTTATCGGACTATAAATAACCCAAATAAAAGCAACTCTGGCCAGTCGTTTAAAACATAAAAAAACTGGTTTTGAAAAAATTTCACCCTTTTTAAATAAATTCAAAATTTTTACAAAATAAATAAATCCAAAGATCAAAATAATAGATGGAATAACAACATCAATAAAAATACATAGAGCTTTTACAGTTGGTGTAATTGACTGATAAAAAATTTCCAACCCTGCTGCTACATTTTTGGGTACAAGCCCATTTATCCAATTAATGGTCGTTTTAAAAAATCCATGAACAAACGTAGGTATACAACCTAAAATTAGAATAATTTTTAAGAACAATGCATATCTTTTTATATTAATCATACAAAACTCCAATAAATTAAATTTAAATATTAAACATAATAATACGCAATAAATATCGAATGTCAATATTTATTTATCGAAAATCAATATTAATTTATTAATTAACGATATCTAAACAGCTAAAAGCATTTAATTAAAATTATCTTTACAAAAATCAGCACTAATTTAAACTTTTAAAATCGTATATAAACAGATTATTAATCAATTTTTATAGGAGTCCTTATGGAGCTAATGCATTATTCAATAATGTTTTTTGGCGCAAGCATTCTTGGAATACTTGTGGTCGCAGTGTTATTTTGGAATATCTTAAAACAAAAGATAGAAAATAAGAAAGCTGAAAAAATTGCTGAATTGATAAGAAATGGCGCAATGACATTTCTTAAAAAAGAATATTCAATTTTAGCAATTTTTATTGTTTTTGCATTTGGGATTATATCATACGCAACAGAGAGCATAATTATTGGATTTGCTTATATTGCCGGAGCAATAAGTTCAATGCTTGCAGGTTACATTGGAATGAAAGCTGCAACAAGAGCTAACGTTGCCACAACAATGGCCGCAAAAGACAGTGGAGAACGTAAAGCATTTATGACCGCTATTTTTGGTGGCGCCGTAATGGGTTTTGTTGTTGCTGTTCTTGGCTTAATTGGACTTGGATCATTGTTTCTTTTATTTGTAAAAAGTACTGACGTTAACTTTGCACAAGCTATTACAGTTTACGGTTTAGGAGCAAGCTCAATAGCCTTGTTTGCTCGTGTTGGTGGCGGAATATTTACAAAAGCAGCTGACGTTGGAGCTGATCTTGTCGGTAAAATTGAAATGGGAATTCCTGAAGACGATCCAAGAAATCCGGCCGTAATTGCAGACAATGTTGGTGACTGCGTTGGTGATACAGCCGGTATGGGTGCAGATATTTTCGAAAGTTATGTTGGCGCAACATTGGCAGCAATGACATTAGCATTTACAGCATTTCCAGGAAATTTATTATATATTTCATTACCATTGGTTCTTATTACAATTGGTTTAATTGGCTCAATATTTGGCTTAATTGCAATACCTTTATTCAGAGGCAAATTAAGCTCAATGCTTCATAATTCTACATATGTAGCAATTATTTTCTTTCTTGCCGGAACATATGCTTATGTAAAATATGTCGGTATAGATCTTAAATTATTTGGTGCCGTAATATTGGGTGCTTTATCAGGCGTAATAATCGGTCGCATAACTGATTATTATACAAGCGGTAAACCTGTACAAAAACTTGCTGAATCATCACAAACAGGTGCGGGAACAAATTTAATTTATGGTTTATCAATTGGATTTGAATCAATTGTAGCTCCTGTAATTTCATTAGCTTTAATTATATTCTTTTCATTTAAATATTTTGGCGAATTATATGGAATAGCAATTGCAGCTGTATCAATGCTTTCAACCGTTGGTATTACAATGTCAGTTGATGCATATGGCCCTATTGCAGACAATGCAGGCGGAATATCAGAAATGTCCGGATTTGGTCCAAATGTTAGAAAAATCACAGATAAATTGGATGCTCTTGGAAATATGACTGCAGCTCTAGGTAAAGGCTTTGCAATAGGTTCTGCTGCGTTAACAGCATTGGCAATATTTGCAGCATACTCCGAAACAGCCGGTATGCCGGGAATTGATATTTTAAATCCACTAGTAATAGTTGGAATGTTTATTGGAAGCACATTACCATTTTTACTTTCAGCTCTTACTATGAAATCGGTAGGCAAAGCTGCATGGCAAATGGTTATTGAAGTAAGAAGACAATTTAAATCTATAAAAGGTCTTGCCGAAGGTAAGGCTGATGCCGACTACAATAAATGTATTGAAATTTCTACAAATGCAGCTTTAAAAGAAATGATATTACCGGGTATTTTGACAATTGGAGCACCTGTTGCAATAAAATATACTTTGGGAAATATAGCTCTTGGTGGATTCTTAGCAGGCGCAACTCTTTCAGGAATTTTACTTGCACTCACAATGGCAAACGCCGGTGGCGCATGGGATAATGCTAAAAAATATATTGAAGAAGGTCACTTTGGCGGTAAAGGCTCAGATGCCCATAAAGCTGCTGTAGTTGGTGATACAGTTGGCGATCCATTTAAAGATACATCCGGACCATCTTTGAATATTTTAATTAAATTAATGGCAGTTATTTCTTTATTACTAGCAACACTATAATATTAATTTAATTAATAAAACTTAAGCCCGGATTAATTTCCGGGCTTTTTTTATTTTTTAACAACTATATATGCCTGAACATTTTTAGGCATCGGTCTTACCCAACTATAAAAATCATCATAATTTGTAAAAATACCACCATAAAAATCAAGTTGATATAGATTATTAATAAACGCTCCACCGGAATCGGCCAAAACGCCAAGACGCATTTCTGTTGCCCGAGTAATTCTATTTTTATATCTTATAGCGATAATTTTTCCAAGCCCCAAATTATAAATATCTCCGGCAAAAATAACTCCACCTAAATCCAAAAGATTTGAGCTTTTATTTTTTTGATTGTTATTTAATGGCTTGAAATACCAGTATCGTTTTTGATCTTTTCTATCTTTTATATTTTTGTCATAGGCAAAACCATTATTTTTATCAACACAAAATACAAATTCTTTATCATCTGGCATTTTAACAACAGCTGTTCCCTGCATTAAAGCCTCTTCAAGCCCGTCTCTTGAAAGCCAAACCAATGGCTTAACTTTATTTTTATACTCAGGCAAATTCAAAGTACCCTTTAAAATATTTTGCTTTGATATTTTGAATCTTAGATCATTTTCAAAATTTTTGTTAATAATCGAATAGAGAGCATATTTATACTCTTCACTTTGTTGATAACTCCCAACTATTTCAAACGTTGCATAGTGAGTCAAATAAATAGCATCTTTAAAAATAGTTTTACCATTATTTTTAGCACTTTCTTTATCTCCGGTCCATCTTAAAAAACTAAAATGTATATTTAAAAACACCGGATCCAAAATGCGATATGGATAATTGGTTTTTTGATCGTTTTCTACTAACTGTATTATAAATTTTAAAGTCTCTTTTACTCGATCGATATTTATAAGTCTTTGATTTAAAATATAGGGATTGGTGGTGGATAAATTAGATTTACTGCTATTTAATAAATTTAAAGAATAAATAGCAGCTTCACGCAATTTTATTGGGTCCGTATCTATTTTTTCGGCAGTTAACGCCTTATTTGCAGGCCTGAAAAAATTAAGAACATCTTGCCGTTTAATAACTTGTCCATTTTTATTTAATGCTTTTATTTCTTCTGAATTAAGGCTATATGAACTCAAATTTAAATAAAAAAGCAAACAAACAAATAATAATCTTGAAATTATTTTCATTTTTAAAACCCTTCCCCAAATATTATCTTTTAAATAGTAAAACAAATATATAAACACAAATGCAATTATTTAATAAAAAGCTTGCATAGCAAGCATTAAATGTTTTATTTTTAAATTGAGGTTATGAGTTTTTGGGGGAAAGGGTAGGGACATGAATAAAAAACTTAGTTCATTTATAAAATTTTTATGTTTGGTGTACTTAGCTGTTTATATTCCTCAAATAATATCAAACAAAGATAAAAACAAAGAAATTTTGGAAAAAAATTCTATTTATATTTCCAGCATAGAAAATTTGATTAAAAACAAAAGAAAATTTATTGAACTACAAAATAAAAATTTTACCGTTATATGTGATAATGAACAAAAAAACGATTTTATAAATTACGCTAAAATATTAAAAAACTTTAATATAAAAATAGAAACAACATTAACTGACAATAATAATTTAAAAAATATATTTAAAAATAAAAATATAGACGGCATAATCGTTAGCATAAAAAATAGTGGCATCAGGGGTGATAACTGCTATAACAGCATTTTTAAAATACTGGAACTAAACCAAGAATACAATAAGCAAATCGTTATTCTTGATCAACCAAATCCTATAGCTAAATTTATAGAAGGTCCCGGTCAAATACCTTTACAACACGGACTGACTGCAGGGGAACTTGCAAAATATTTTAATAATTATTCAATCAAAAAGCCATCAAATCTTACAGTCATTCCAATGATTGGTTGGCAAAGATCAAATAACGATAAATATGATAAAGATTATTTGGAAAATTTATTAAATATGCTAAACAAAATAAAACCCATAAATAATTCTATAGATAAAAAAGTAACCGACAGATCGATATTATTACCTAAAAATAGTCTTACGGATTGGGAAATAAATTATTTTAAAAAAATATGTTTAAAATTAGGATTAATCTGTAAAAATTATAATTACATGGAAAATAATAAAGAATTTACCGGAATAAAAATAGAAAATATGGATTACATAAAAAATTATTCTTATTTTAATACACTATTAACAATTACAACTTTTTTAAAAAATAGAAAAAATGTAAAATTGGAATATTCAGATTCTTTTTATAAAATGTTAGGCTCTAAAGATGCAATTGATTTTTTAACAAATAATATAAGTTTTGAAGATTTTAAAAAGGAAAGCACCGGCACAATGTACACATTTTTAAGAAAATCCAAAGATATACTTCTTTATAAACCAAATCCTGAAATTAATAGTGTAAAATTACTTAAGATATAGTCGTGCAAACAAAAGAAATCGGTTTTGTCTTAAAAAGATTTTTACCAAATAAAAACAAACTTTCAGTATTAACAAAAGAATCCGGAAAAATAGAAATAATAACAAGGCCAACCGCCAAAACAATTGAGCTTTGGCCCGGAATGCTTTTATCTTTTTATAAAGAAAATTTTGCAAACAATTCAAAAATATTTATAGCACAAGATTTGGAAATATTAATGTCACCGGATTTTGATACAAATTTAAATATAAAATGGGCACATCAAATACTTGAGATTTGCTATTATTTCGCGCCATTAAGTAATCCTGACAAAGAACTTTTTGATCATATTTATAGTTGTTTCAATATAATGTTATTGAACCGAAATTTTTCAAGCGAATTGGAAATAATCAAAAAAATATATCTTATTAAATTGTTGGAACTTTTGGGATTCTATCCAACAACCGATTTAATTACATATTTGAGCCTATATATAAATATTAGGTCTACATATATTAATATTGTTGACAATAATCAACTAAAATTATTAAAAACAAATTTGCAAAATATTAATAATGCACAAATATCTAAAATAGATAAGTGGATTATTGCAAGTTTGGCAACTCATCCAAATTTCAAATTTTTTAGAACTATTTGTGCTTAAATAAAAAGGATATATGTATGTTTAAACTGCTTATTTTATTATTTACAATTTTTTTTAGTTCAAATTTTTACACACCAATTAATGCTTTAAATTCAGATTTTTCAAAAACAATAATAAAATCAAACGATATAACAATTATCGAAAAAGATCTTTTAAAAACAGAAGAAACAAAATTATCCGAAGAACAAGCAAAATTTGCCACAGAAGAAAGAAATATCACAAATAAATTAAACAGTATTCAAAGTGAATTTTCAAAAATAGATGAAAAACTAAAAACGGCAAGTGAGAGTGAAAAAGAATTTTTAGTAAAATTCATAACCCTTTTAAATGAAAAAAAACAAACACTTTTATCACAACTGGAATCACTAAAAGAGATCGTTACCACAATTGAACAAAATATAAAAAATTTAAAAATAATTATTACATACAAAGAAACACCAAAAGAAGCTAAGCAAAGTTCTTCATATTCGTGGAAAGAATTTCAAGAAGCATCCAAAGATCTTTATACAAAAAAAACAGAGCTTACAAGCTTGCAGGATAAGATTAAAACATTGGAAAAACAACAAGAAACGGAATTAAAATTTTTAGAATCCAATAATTTACAAAAACAAACACAGGAAGATAAATTAAAACAAGTAGAAGAAGAGATTGGCAAAGGCATTAGAGAACAAATTAAAATAAATGAAAGAGCTTTATTAAAAGAAGAAATTATACTTTTATCAGAAATAGATATTTCTTATAAATTAAAAATAAAAAAGCTAAAAGAATTGGTAATTCTTAAAAATAGTGATTTGCAAATTTTAACATTAGAAATTGAGAAAAAAAGTGAAGAAATAAAAGAAATTGAAAAAAATCTAATTCCAACGGCAGAAGATGTAAATATTGCACAACAAGAATGGAGCCTGGAATCACAAAAAAGTCAGATTGCCAAAGATTCTTGGGAAGAAAAAAAGAATCCTATAAAAAAAGAAATTGAAGAATTAAAGAAAAAAATAGATTCATTAAATTCAGATTTAAGTAAAACAAAAGATCAAGCAGAACAAATTTACCAAGAAAGTTTACTTTTAAAATATCAAACTGAAATAGATAAACATAATAATTACTTAAAAATAATCGACTATGAAAAAAGCCGCTTAGACTTAAATGTAACGGCAAAAAAACTTCAACACGATTCGATAAAAGCATATTATCAAAGTAATTTAGAAAATTCATTAATTAAACCGTGGCTTGAAAGTTTTAAAAACCAAAAAGATATAATATTGGTTCAAATTACGGAATTGGACAGAAAGATAAATGAAGAAATAAATACACAAACAGAAACAATTAGAAAAATAGATCAAGTAAAAGCAAAAATAGAAGAGTTACAGCTCAAAAAAACCGGTCTTTTTAGAAATAAAACAAAATTTTTTGAAGATTCCATAATTAATTATAATGATGCTAAAATAAATTTAATAACGATAAAGGATTCAAGGGCTTTTGCTATAATTAATGATCAAAAAAATACAGCAGAAGAGATTAAAAATACTATAGATTTTACAAAAAAACAGTTACAAACAAAAAATATCTCTGAAAACATATGGAAAAGATCGCCAAAATCAATAACTTTATCCGATCTATTAAAAGCAATAAAAGATGCTGAAAGCTTTTTGATAAAACTTTTTTGGGATACACAAAGTTACCTAAACCCTTACATTATCGTAACAAATATAAAAAATTTAAATCTACCAAACTATTTTGGATTATTAATATTTGCGATATTTTTTATATTATTCATGTTTTTTACAAAAAAAATATTATTACTCATACAAAACATAGTTTCAGAAAATATAAAAATTTCTAAACATAATCAGAATATTGTATATTTATTAATAAGCATAAGTACTTTTTTAGAATTTTCGTTAAACAACTTTAAACTCTTATTTAGTTGGTTTTTTATATATTGTCACATATTATTCGATTTTCGATATATTTTTTCATCAATTGAATTTTTAGCAACACCATATTTAATTGCCGTATTTTATATAGCAACAATACCTATATGGATATATTTGTCCGGTAAACTCTTGGCAACGGCAAAAATGTTAAATGAAAAATTAAGTTATTTATTTTTTGCTGAAAAAACAGAAAGCAAATTTATTTTTCTAGTTGCGTCAATATTATATTCAACGGCAACATTAATACCTTTAAGACAAGCATTTTTGAATTATATAGACATGCCTTCTTCATTTCCAAATGTTATGTCTGCAGCATATTCTTTAATACTTGTAGTTATGATTTTATTATTCTTTGGCAAAGAAGATGTTTTAACTCTAATACCATCTCAAGGCCCAATATTTTCATGGCTTACCAAGAAAATAGAAAAATATTATTATCCGGTGTTTATATCATTTATGGGTTTATTAATTTTATCAAATCCATACATAGGATATTCCAATATGGCGTGGTACCTCGCTTTTGCAATACCTGTATCAATGTCGATAATATATGGTGCTCTTATTGCACATTCTTATATTCGTAAATGGTCATCAACATTTTTCTTAAAAGAAGAAAATGATGAAATTGTAAATAAGTTTGAACAAGCAAAAGTTTATTACGGATTTTTTATAATTTTGACATTTTTAGCATTAAGTTTTATTGCCTTCTTTTTTATAACAAGAATTTGGCAATTAAATTATACAGTTGCCAGCCTTTTTAGCGATCTATCTAAACGCTGGGTAATACCTATTTCTCCAACGGCAAATTTGGGTATTTTAGAATTAATTACATTAATTTCTTTCATAATTTCCGGATTTATAATTTCAT
>JAHIKO010000019.1 GCA_018897535.1 Candidatus Dependentiae bacterium | reverse complement strand
CACTTTAAAAAACCGGTAATTTTATACAACTATCCTGCTCATATAAAAGCATTTTACATGAGACAAAATGATGATGGCAAAACAGTTGCTGCAATGGATATATTGGTTGCCGGAATTGGTGAAATAATTGGCGGATCTCAAAGAGAAGAAAGACTTGATATTCTTGAAGCAAAAATGGATAAAATGGGACTTGATAAACAAAACTATTGGTGGTACTTGGAATTAAGAAAATATGGTAGCGTAGCACATGCCGGCTTTGGGCTTGGTTTTGAAAGACTTGTGCAGTTTGTTACCGGAATGGAAAATATACGAGATGTTATTCCATACCCAAGATATCCAGGCCATTGCGATTTTTAAATAATTTTAGTTTTGAAAAAAGCCCAGAAAATTTTTCTGGGCTTTTTTTATTTCCAATATTGGCCTGCCAGCCGACCTGTCCGTCGAAGCCTTGGCGAAGACGAAAGCCTCGTGCGACTTGTCCGCCATAGCTTTATGCGACGGCGGAAGTATGGTGGAGATGAGCGGAGTCGAACCGCTGGCCTTTCGCGTGCGATGCGAACGCTCTACCAACTGAGCTACACCCCCGGAAATTATACTTACAAAAAAACCACTGCGATAACAGTGGTTAAATTTTTATTGGCTTATAAACTTTTTTTCATACATTTCTGGCCGTGCCATACATAGCCTCGTGCGACTTGTCCGCCATAGCTTTATGCGACGGCGGAAGACTGGTGGAGGTAAGCGGATTCGAACCGCTGGCCTTCCGCTTGCAAAGCGGACGCTCTACCAACTGAGCTATACCCCCGAAAATTTCAATTTTTATGGCCTGCCATACGAAGCTTTAGCGAAGTATGGTGGGCCTAAGTAGACTCGAACTACTGACCTCTCCGTTATCAGCGGAGTGCTCTAACCAACTGAGCTATAGGCCCTTATTGCATTTTCTGAAATTATATATGTATTTTGAGACTCTTGCAACAATTTATTTGATACAAATCAACATAATATAATAAAAAAATGCTTTATTGACCTAGTTGGCAACTTTTAACTATTATATTTTATGCGTAAGTAATGTAAATACAATTTTCAAGGGAGATAAAAATGAATCCAAATAATATGAATAATAACCAAGGCCCAATTCAAGAAAAACAAACTTTTTTTAAAAGATTAAAAAATATAGCTATAACAACTAAAAATAGATTAAAAACTCATATGAAAAATCATTTTCCAATCAGAATTTGGGCTAAAGGAAGTGAAAAACATAAAGGTCCAAAAATTTAAATCATATTAAGCAAAGATTAGGCCTTACAACCCTCTTTGCTTAATTAACCCAATATTCTATAATAAAAAAGATAATAAAATATATTTAAATTAAATAACTAATTGTATAAAAATGTTAATAGATGAATTAAAAGAAACTCTTAAAAATTTAGAACCCGATATTAACGCCATAAAACTTTTTTGGCAAAATTCCAAAAATAACGAAAAATTCGAATCATTGGAAAAAGAAATTAATCAAGAAAATTTTTGGCAAAATACCAAACGAATCGAAATATCAAAAGAACACCAAAATTTAAAAACATTAAAAGATAATTTTAATGAAATAATAAATTTATACACTGAAACCATAGAACTTTTGGATTTATTCGCCCAAAACGAAGAAGAACTTTTAAAATTAAAACCGGAAATAAATAGCTTTGTAAAAAAAGTAACCAAATTCAAACTAGAATTGTTATTAAATAAACCTGATGATTCAAGTAACTGTTTTTTAAATATCAATTCAGGTGCCGGAGGCACAGAGTCTCAAGACTGGGCAAATATGCTTTTGCGCATGTATGTAAGATTTTGCGAAAGAGAAAATTTTAAAATTGACGTTTTAGATTACCAATCAGGTGAGGAAGCCGGTATAAAATCTGCATCTTTATATATAAAAGGCAAAAATGCTTACGGATTTTTAAAGTGCGAAAATGGAATTCACAGATTGGTACGAATTTCACCTTTTGATGCAAATAAAAGAAGACATACATCTTTTGCTGCCATAACTGTAACCCCTGAAGTTGAAGAAGAAGCAATTAAAATAGATGAAGAAGATTTACGAATTGATACTTACAAATCAGGTGGAGCCGGTGGACAACATGTAAATAAAACAGAATCTGCAATACGAATTACACATATACCGTCTGGAATTGTTGTTCAATGCCAAAGTGAACGTTCACAAGCACAAAATAAACAAACTGCCATGAAAATGCTTATGGCAAAACTTGTGGAAAAACAAAAAGAAGAGCAAGAAGCAAAAGAAAAATCTGTAGAAAAAAAGAAGATTGAATGGGGTTCTCAGATACGATCTTACGTTTTACATCCATACAAAATGGTTAAAGATTTAAGAACTGATTGTGAAAGTCCACAACCGGATTTAATTTTGGATGGCGATTTAATGCCTATGATAGAAAAATATTTGGTAAAATTTAATTAAATTAGATGCTAATGCTTTTTAAAAAATTAGAAAACGAATTACAATACATTCTTAACAAAAAACCCAAAATAATTTTGGGCCTTTCCGGCGGTCCGGACTCTGTGTTTTTATTCCATTTTTTAAATAAGCTACACAAAGAAAATAAAATTGAACTAATAGCTGTAAATCTTGATCATGAATGGCGTAAAGAATCTGCACTTGATTCAGAATTTTGTAAAAATATTTGTGAACAAAATAATATTAAATTTATTGGTAAAAAGGCCAGCGAGCTACAATTAAATTTAAAATTTAACGGATCAATGGAAGATATCGGTCGCAAACTTCGCCAGCATCTATTTAAACAAGTGTTAGTTGAAGAAAATGCAAACTATGTAGCGCTAGCACATCACATGCAAGATCAGCAAGAAACATTCTTTTGGCGAATTATTAGAGGTACAACATTAAATGGACTTACGTGCATGAAATATGATGAGCCTCCATTTATTAGACCTTTATTAAATATTGAAAAAAAAGATATTTTAGATTATTTGAATAATAATAATATTAAATATGTAATCGATCAAAGCAATAATTCTGATAAATATTTACGTAATAGAATTAGAAAATATGTAATTCCACAACTTGAACTTGTTGATCCTAGATTTACACAAAAATTTGCATCTACATTAAAACATCTTCAAGCTGAAGAAGATTTTTTAAATAAACTCACACAAAAAACTTTTGATTTTATTTTCAAATATTCTGAAGTTCATAAAAAATTTGTAGGCAATTTAAAAGAATTTATCGAGCTTGATTTGGTTTTGCAAAAAAGAGTTTTAATCTATTTATTTAATAAAGAAAAAGTTAAATTCAATCCAAGTGATAGTTTATTAAACGAAATTTTACGTTTTTTGAAAAATAAAAACGGTGGCAAACATAAAATTAATGAAAATTTTTGTATATTCAAAAAACAAAATCTATTTGGAACTATAAATAGTTAATTCAAAATTATATTGATACAAAATTTATATTTCGAATAAACTATTGATCAAAATCAGTTTATCAAATTTTATAGGGACAAAATTATGTTTAATAATCAAAAAATTATACTATTTTTTTCTTTAAATCTTTATTTAATAACGTTAATTGCCACGCCAAAAAATATGTTAATTAAACAAAAACCTATATTTGAATTAAAAAGTTTTTATACAGAACTTGAAAAAGATTATTTTAAAGCAAATCCTTGGGATTTTATGGATACTGTTTTTGTTGATAATTTAGAAAATGCAACAACTTTATATGAAAAACTCCCATTCATAATTGCAAGTTTACCCTATTTAGCAACCTTAATAGCATTTATTTATGAAGTTAATAACTCCGGCACAGTTAGTGATAAAGCTATGGCCATATTGATTGCTGGAGGAATTGGCTCCATAATAACTTCATTTTTTTTACACAAAACAACTAAATATTTTATTTCAGGTAAAGAGTTTGAACATAAGTTAAATAAAATTCTTAATTGGTTTATGAAAAATTATAATCCAAATTTAGATCTTAATTCGAATAATAATATAAAACATTTTGTACCAAAAGAACTTCATAGTATCTTTGATAGCATGTTTAGGGAACATTTAGCACAAGGCAATAATTTCTTAAAAAGTGAAGCTACAATTTCTATAGTCTGTAAAATTATAGAACGAATTGTATATGAAATTAAAGCAGAAAAATACAGAACACCAACAAAAATTAAAATAACCAATAGTAACTATTTATCATCAACACATTACTCTTAATATGCATATTAAGAGTAAAAAACTTAAATAATTTATTTTGCCACTCAAATAAGCTAATATAGAGATTAGTAATAATTAATGCTAATTTGGGTAGTAAATGAACAACAATAAAAAAAATAAATTTAAATTATTTTTATTAATATCTATATTAATTCACTTAATATTGCTACTTATTGTATTAACTCATGCGTTTAAAAAAACAAGACGAGAATTAACTAAAATATTTTTTGTAAACGATAAAAAAGATTTACCCAAAGAAGAAGATATTAAAAAAGCGCTTGAAAAACTCGAAGAAGAAAAAAATCAAATAAAAAAAGAAGAAGAAAAAAAAGAAATAAAATTAGATGAAAGACCTGCGGCCTTAAAGCCAAGGAAATCAAATTTTGGCAACACAACATATTTTGATGAAGAGCCACAGTTTGTTCCACCAATATCTGAAAAAATAGCAGAAAAAGCAGAACAAGAAAAATTCAATGAAAAATCTGAAGAAGAAAAAATAATAGAACCTGATAAAATTTTAGAAAAAAAAGAAATTGTCGAAAACAAAGAACAAAAAAAAGACATAAACCAAACAGATAAAGAATCTAAGTTTATAGAAAAAAAAGAAGAACAAGCAAAAACAACTCTTGAGCAAGCTCAAAAACAGGCTAAACAAGATATAAAAAAAGAGATTCTAGAGATAAAAAAACAAGAAACAAAGCCAAAAGAAGTTAAAAAACAAGAAATAAAAATCGCTCAAAATAAACCAAAAGAATCACTAGAAAAAAAAGAAGAACCCAGAAATTTTGGCGTTGCGCTTCAAGATAAAAGCCCTGCACCAAAGCCTAAAAAAAGTATATTACAATTAACCAAAGGGTTTTTATACAATAACAAAGATGAAGGCCAAGATTGGATTAAACGTGATGGCGATGAAAATAAGCGTCCTGATTTTGAAGATTTAAAACGCATATCTTATACACAACAAATTGCCTGGCAATTTCAGCAAGAGTCCGGAATTATTGCTTCACACATGTCATACAGTGAAAGAACGCACTTAATGGACGGATATTGTAACGAACCTAATTTACGCATAGTTCTTAACAAAAATGGAAGTATTAAACAATTAGAATTAATAAACACATCCGGCTCAGTAAGATATGACGATTATATCGTAAAATGCTTTAAAAATGCCGCACCATTTCCACCAATACCAAATCATTTTAATAGTGATCAATTTGATTTACCTGTAACAATTATGCATCCATCCAGGTAGCATGCTACAATTTACATCTTTACAAAAACCCCGATTCACAGTAGATTTTAAGTAAAAATAGAAAAAGGGTTTTAATTTGGCAGATGTGGTAATTCTAGGCGCGGGCCTTACAGGTTTATCTACAGCATATCATTTAGAAAAAAATAATTTTTTTAATTTTAAAATTTTTGAAAAAGATAATTCTGCCGGAGGATTATTAAAATCTTTTCATCAAGATGGTTTTACTTTTGATTATACAGGGCACTTACTACACATAAGCAATCAATCTTTTTATGATTTTTTAAATGAAACAGCAGGAATAGAAAATTTTTTTATTCAAAATCGAAAATCTTTTGTTTACACACATGAAAAATTTGTAAATTATCCATTTCAGGCAAATTTATTTGGGTTACCTGAAAATATTATATATGAATCTATTGCAGGTTTTATAAACAGAAAAAACCATATTAAAAATCCAAAAAATTTTTATGATTGGGTTTTAAAATATTTTGGTTCGGGTTTAGGAAAACACTTCTTTTTTCCATACAACACAAAATTATTATCATATAATTTAAAAGAAATATCCCATAGTTGGACCGGAAGATTTGTGCCGCAAACAAATTTAAAAACTATTATTAATTCAGCCATAAAGCCACAAAATCAATCAAACATGGGTTATAATAATAAATTTTATTATCCAGTTAACGGCGGCATACAATTTTTAATCGATAAATTAAAAAATAAAATCAAAACAAAAATTAATACCAATTTTAAAGTAACAAATATAGATTTGAAAAATAAATTATTAATATTTGATAATGGGCACTCAGAAGAATTTAATATTTTAATTTCAACAGCGCCATTAGATAATTTATTAAAATTAATAATCGATAAATCAAGCACTAATTTTTCAAACCAGGCAAAAAATTTATTATGCAATTCTGTGATTAATTTTAATTTAGGTTTTAACGAAAATAATATTAAAGATAAGCACTGGCTATATTTTCCTGAAAAAAAATATAGCTTTTATCGAATGGGCTTTTGGCAAAATATATGCAAAAGTTCTGCGCCTGAAAATTACAGCTCAATATATGGTGAAACATCATATATACAAAATAAAATAACAAAAAAACAGGTAGATAATTTAACATATAAATCTATAGAACAAGCTCTAAATTTTTTAAATTTAAAAAAAGAAAATATAGTTACACAAAAAATATTAAATATTGATCATGCTTATGTCATTTATAATAAATGGCGTGAACAAAATTTAAAAAAATTACACAATAATTTAAATACTGAATATATCTATTCAATAGGACGATATGGAGAATGGAAATACTCAAGTATGCAAGAAGCATTTTTAGATGGAGAAACTGCAGCAAAAAAAATATTAACTGATTTATTATATTCAAACCCACAAAATATTGTGAAGGGGTTAAAAAGTAATGAACAATATAAAAAACTTTTATGATAATATAGATGTTTTGGTTACCGGTGGCGCAGGATTTATAGGATCGCATATAATAAAACAGCTAATATCGCTAAACGCTAAAGTTACAGTTCTTGATAATTTTTCAACCGGAAATTTAAATAATCTTAAAGACGTAATTTCTAAAGTAAATATAATTTATGGTGACATTACAAACCCATTTACCTGTAAAAAGGCAACTGAAAATAAAAAAATAGTTTTTCATTTAGCGGCTTTAACATCAGTTGCTTATTCTGTTTTATATCCCGAAACTTGCTACAAAATAAATATAACCGGAACAAAAAACATTCTTGAAGCTTGCAAAATAAATAAAATTTCAAAATTTATCTATTCTTCTTCAGCCTCTGTTTATGGAAACAAAAATACTGAGTGCAAAGAATCTGATGAACCAAATCCGGAATCACCATATGCGAAAAGTAAATTGGAAGGTGAAAAGCTTTGTTTTGAATATAATCAAAAATATAATTTAAATACGGCGATCTTAAGATATTTTAATGTTTATGGTGAAAATCAAAATCCAAATGGTGAATATGCTGCAGTTGTGGCAAAGTTCAAAAATTGCATAAAAAATAATAAACCAATAACAATTTTTGGAACCGGAAAACAAACAAGAGATTTTATTGATGTAAAAGAAGTTGCAAATGCAAATTTGCTTATAGCCACAAAAGATAATTTAAATAACAAAATTATTAATATCGCGACAGGAAAAAGCATCAGTTTACTAGAATTGATAAATCTACTGGAAGCTGATTTAAACAAAAAAGCTAAATCAATAGAATTTTTGCCGGCACGAGCAGGCGACATAATCCATTCAAGTGCCAATTGCCAAAAATACAAAAATATAATAAAAGATAATGTATCTTCATTTTAAGCCGAAGTGGCGAAATTGGCAGACGCGCTAGATTCAGGGTCTAGTCTTTGAAAAAAGGTAGGGGTTCAACTCCCCTCTTCGGCACCAGCCGTCGCCCTATAGCCCAGCGCATACGCACAGGGCTACCTCAAAATCGCCCGCTCATGCAGGCTCAAAAAACAAAAATTTAATATTAATTTGCAAGAATTGTATTTTTGTTTTCAAAAAATTTGATAATAAAGCTTTGCATACAAATAGTTACTTTTTATATACGATTACACAATTAATGTTTGGTTTATAGAATATTACTTACATATAAAAATAATTATTCATCATAATGTCTCTGAGCCTGCATAAGCAGGCGGCTTTAGGGTAGCCCTGTGCGTATGCACTGGGAATAATACAAATATGGCATACAGGATGTTTGATTTTCCATATTAAACCATTATAATTTATAATAATCTTAGTCTGAAAGACTAAAAAAATTTAAATAAAAAATTTAGGGTTAAAAACATGGCAAAAAGAGATTATTACGAAATTTTGGGCGTTTCAAAAACAGCCAATAAAGAAGAAATTAAAAAAGCTTACAGGCAATTAGCCGTAAAATATCATCCGGATAAAAATCCTGATAATAAAGAAGCTGAAGAAAAATTTAAAGAAGCTAGTGAAGCCTATGAAGTTCTTTCAAATGAAGAAAAAAGAAAAAAATATGATCAATTTGGTCATGCCGGAATGCAAGGTGGATCAGATTTCCATGAATATGGAGGATTTGAAGATATCTTTTCAAATTTTGGAGACATATTTTCAGATTTATTTGGTGCGAGCACCGGTGGACGTAAACAGCAACGCAGTAAAACCGGACTTACGCCACAACGCGGCCATGATTTATCATATAATATAGAAATAACATTAACCGAATCATATTTGGGAACCAAAAAAGATATTTCCATTTACCACAATACAAGTTGCGAAACTTGTAACGGTTCAGGATGTAAAACCGGTACAAAACCTGAAAAATGTTCACATTGTAACGGTACCGGTGCAGTAAATTTCAGACAAGGCTTTTTTTCATTCGCTCAACCATGTAATTATTGCAAAGGCGAAGGTTTTACAATTAAATCGCCATGTCCAACATGCAAAGGGCAATCAAGAGTTCAAAAGCGAGACACCCTAACTATAAATATTCCTGCCGGAATTTATAACGGTGCAGAATTAAGAGTTAAAGGTCGGGGCGATGCCGGAATATTTGGTGGCATATCCGGAGATCTTTATTTACATGTAACGGTACAAGATGACAAAAAATTTTGGCGTAAAAATAACGACTTAATAACTTACTTAAATTTAACATATCCACAATTAGTTTTAGGCTGTCAGGTGGAAGTTGAAACTTTAGATGGTCAAAAACATTTAATTAAAATACCAAAAGGTTGTGCTGTTGGTGAAGAGATTATGTTACCCGGAAAAGGGTTTCCGGTTCCAGGAAGTTTATCCAGAGGTAACTTAATAATTATTACGAAATGCCACATTCCAACAAAATTACCAGCCAAAGCCAAAGAATTACTTCTAGAATATGCTGAAAAAATTGGGAATGAAACAAGTGATTCCAAGTCAGGAATTTCAGGATTTTTTAAAAAATTTTTGGGATAAAAGATTTAGTGGATGATTGCTTTAAAAAATTCTTCAAATGAAGTCTGCCCATCATCGACTTTTTTTAAGGCATCGTCTTCTATGAATTTCATATTTTTTTTAATTAAAAAATCTTTAATTTGTTTGGTAGAATTTTTTGCAGAAATTAAATCTCTAATTTCATCATCAATTTTAAGAAGCTCAAAAATTCCAATTCTACCTTTATAGCCAAGATCAAAACAGTTATTACAACCACAGGGTCTGTTAATTTTATTTAATTTAAAATTATTTATATTTATATTTTTAAGATTATTTTCTTCTTGCTCAGTTATTAAATCTTCTTTTTTACAACTATTGCAAAGAGATCTTACCAATCGTTGAGAAAGAACTCCTGAAAGTGCCGCATTAATTAAAAAGCTATCAACCCCCATATCAATTAATCTCGTAACCGCAGATACGGTATCATTTGTATGTAAAGTGCTAAAAACAAGATGTCCTGTAAGCGCTGCTTCTATGGCTATTTTTGCAGTTTCTTTATCCCTAATTTCACCAATCATTATAACATCGGGATCTTGCCTTAAAATTGATCTAAGACCTTTATGAAAATTAAATCCTGCTTTTTCATTTATTTGACTTTGAACAATTCCGTCAAGATTATATTCAACCGGATCTTCCATTGTAACAATATTTTTTTCACCATCATTAAGATGCGATAAAATAGAATAAAGGGTTGTTGTTTTACCTGATCCTGTAGGTCCGGTGATAAGAAAAAAACCATATGGCCTGTCTATTAACTTATAAAACTCAGATAATGTAAATTCATCCATTCCAAGTTTATTTAATTCAATGTTATTTTGTGATTTATCTAAAATACGCATTACAAGTTTTTCACCATATATTGTGGGAAAAGTTGAAATACGCATATCTATTAAATTATTATCGTTTGGAATATTTTCTGATTTCTTACAAATCCGAACTCTAAACTTACCATCTTGAGGAACTCGCTTTTCTGCAATATCAAGATTGGATAAAATTTTTAATCTCGATAATATTGCAGCCCCCAATTCTTTTTTAATAGCTGTTTGATCGTATAAAATACCATCAATTCGATATCTAATTCTTAGATCATTCTGATTTTGTTCAAAATGAATATCTGAAGCGCCATAATTTATAGCCATCAATAAAATGGAATCCACAATATCTACAATAGATTCATTATGAATTCCATTTTTTAATTTTTCATCTTTTGATAAAAGATTATAAACAAGACTCTCTTCTCTCTCTTTTTCCGCCACTAAAATTATCCTAATTTATAACCAACCAAAAATCCAACCAAACCTGCAATAAATTTTATCAAGTTTGTTTTTATCCAATCAAAAATTGAATTTAAAATAACACCAAAATCTGAAGCTGGATCGAAACCCAAAAATACATTTAATGCAAGCCAATCTATTGTCAAAATTTTATTATATTCAAGTATTAAAATAACAGCCATAGCTGTAAGAATTGTAAAGAAAACAAATTTGAAATATTTTTTAAATAAAAAACCAAAAGCAAATCCTACACCAAAATAAATAGCACCTTCAATGGCCTGTGCTGAAGATCCACCTATATCTTCCGACCATTTTTTTATATCAATCTTTTCCCAAACAGATTTTAACCAGTTCATAAAAACTTCAAATTTACCAGGAACAATTTGCTCTTCCATAAGACTCTCCATGCAAAAATTTTTAATTTAAACTACACATAAATTTAAAATTAATGTAACAAAATTTAATTTAAAAGCACTAGAGAAATAAAAAAAATAAAAAATTGCGTACTTAAAGCCATCTCGATATTAATTTTACAAAAAAAAAGTTGCAGGACTTTTTTAATTTCCTGCAACTTTTTAATACACATTTTATTTATGTATATTTAAGACTTAAGCTTTTACTAAATCTTTTAGTTTTTTGCCAGCCTTAAATTTTGGAACATTCTTTGAAGGTATTTGCATTTTCTTACCTGTTGCTGGATTAATACCTGTTCTTGCTTTTCTCTTCATTACAGAGAATGTACCGAAACCTGTAAGAACTACAGATTTCTTTTTCTTAAGTGACTTTTCAATAGCATCAATGAATGCTTCTAAAGCATCCTTACACGATGTTTTCGATAGCTTTGTAGCTTTTGACATTGCATCTATCAAAGCGGCTTTATTCATATATGAACTCCTAAAAATTCATTGGAGAATATATCTTACATATCAACACAAACACACAAAACAACACAAACGTCTTTTGTAGATATATCTCTGATGTTTATTTATAATTAAAGTTTTTGTCAAGATTTTTGTAAAATTTATTAATGCTCAGACCAATTTTAAATCTGATCTACCAAATATCTTGTCGACACAATTTTATACTATATGTGTCAAGCTGGCCCGCCAGTCGTCTTGTCCGTCATAGCTTTATGCGTCGACGGAAGCCCGTTAGAGTTAACTAGCTGGCCTACCAGCCATAGCTGCGCAGCAGCGACGGCTGGTGCCGAGGGCCGGAGTCGAACCGGCACAGGTTTAAAACCCGAGGGATTTTAAGTCCCTTGCGTCTACCAATTCCGCCACCACGGCACGCATTAAACATTTAATATTATGTATATTTTTTAAATATTGGCAATATTTTTTTTAATTAATAGTGCATAGCCCGACTTCGCCAAGGCTTCGACGGGCAGTCTTCGCTAACTATCGCTTATTATAATTTATCTTAATTACCATGCTAGCCTGCCGGTCGTATCTCATTAGAGCGAAGACTGGAGGCGGCACCCGGAATTGAACCGGGGATAACGGTTTTGCAGACCGCTGCCTTACCACTTGGCTATGCCGCCTTAACACTTATCTATCAAAGATCCAGTTAAATTTGTCGCACCCGCAGTTTCTATGTTAACGTCAACAAAAGAATTTATCAATTCATAGCCGCCATTAAATAAGACTGTATGATTTCCTGCCGATCTTGCTAAAAGCATACCATTAACTGCCGGTTTTTCAACTAAACATTTTACTACTTTACCAATGTAGGCTTCATTTTTATTTTTAGCTATATCTATTTGAACTTTCTGTAGATGATCTAGCCGTTGCTGCTTCTCTTGATAACTAAGATTATCTTGCATTAAAGCTGCTTTTGTATATTTGCGCGGCGAAAATATAAACGAGTAAACGTTATCAAAATTAACAGTTTTAATAAGTTCTAAAGTTGCAATAAAATCTTGTTCATTTTCCCCAGGAAAGCCCACAATTATATCTGTTGAAATAGTCGCTTTTGGCAAATACTTTTTAATCCAATCAATCTGTTCCAAATATTTTTCTACAGTATAAGATCTATTCATAAGCTCTAGAATTTTATTTGATCCCGATTGCACCGGATGGTGTACAAAACCACAAATTTTATCGCTATATTCAGCCATAACTTTAATTACATCCAATGTCATATCTTTTGGATTAGGACTCATAAATCGTATCCAAAAGTTTCCTGGCAATAAGGCTACTTTTTTTAATAACCCAGCAAAATTTATTTCTGTTTCAGGGCATTTGTATGAATTAACATTTTGGCCTAATAAAATAATTTCTTTCGCTCCAATAGAAATATCAAATTTTATTTTTTCTAAAATATCATTTGCCAAATAACTGACTTCTCTACCTCTTGTAAAAGGCACAATACAATATGTACAAAAGTTATTGCACCCGGTCATTATATTGATAAAAGATTGTATTGAGTGTTTATTTTCAACTTTAAGACCACCCAATTTTAAATTGAAATTTTTAAATTTAGCAATACCAGTATTTTTATTCAAAGCAACAGGCTCAGTTAATTTGTGTATTTGTTTACTAGTCTGAATAGACATAATTATATCTGCAAACTTTTCTTGTAATAAATTTTTATCATCTCTAGCCCCATTAACAAATGTTATAAATGGAAATCTTGAATAAAAATCTTTCTTTTTATAGCTTGCTATGCAACCAACTATAACTATTTTTAAAAAATTATTTTGTTTTCTAAGCTTTGCAAGCCGACCAATATAAGAATATATTTTTTGCTCGGCCTTATCTCGAATAGCACACGTATTTATAATAATTATATCTGCAGATTCTTGAAAAAATACTTGTTCACAATCCAAATCTTTTAAGAAATTGGCAATTGCTTGAGAATCTGCAACATTTGCTTGGCAACCGTATGTTTGTATAAAAAATTTAATCATAATTATAATTTTAAAATTTAGTTTTAGTTATTTTAATATTTAATAAACACCCCAAACTCTGTGTTTATTATAGACAAAAGAAAAGAGGCAGTAAAACGCGCTGCCCCTTTTCTTTTATAAAATTATAAAATCTTAATTAATTTTTATTTAATTATCTTTTTCGTTATTTTCATCCATATCTGAATCTTCTAAGCTTGAATCTACTTCACCACCAAATTCTTCTATAAACAAACGACTTAAAGAACGATAAGCTTCTTCTGGATCATTTGTAAGCCCAAAAGTATAATAAAAATCTTTTTTAGAATTTTTTTCAGGATCCATAGAAAAAGATTCACCGGTCAAAATAAAACCTATCAACAATAATAAACCTAATTTTTTTATATTATTCATAAAAACTCCTGTAATAACACATATAAATTATATTTAAACTAATTCAAATTAAAATTAATCCGAATCACTATCTTCACAAAATTCTTTTCGCGGTTTACAACCAAGAATTCGTCTTCTTTTTTCCTTTTCATCAAGCTCTTCATCTTCACAGTTGTTTAAAAAAAACGATTGGTTTTCAGGTACCGCTAAATCATTATTTAAGCCATTATCTTCTATTTTTTCATCCATCTGTTTTTTTATTTTATTAAACATTTCCAAATAATTTTTACATTCTTCCGGACATTCTTCATCATCGCTTGATAAAGAATCTTTGGCATATTCAGGCCATGTTTTACTTAAACCTTGCTCATCTGTTTTATAAAAAGTTTTTTTACGTTTTTCAATTTCATCAATATCAGTACTCACTGTGAATCTGCTATCTTTAACAATTTTCCCAACATTACTTATTTTTTTTCTACGTTCAAAATTTTGTTTTTCATTTTCAGAACTATTCATTGCACCAATTATAGAAATCGTAAAAAATTCCAAAAATATAAATCCAAATGTTTTTTTATTAATTTTCATATAACCTCAATTTAAATTTTTAAAAAAACCATATCATTTTTAAAATTTAATTTTTTTAACATAAAAATACTGTCTAAAATCTTCAATTTGCTTATATAATTTTTCTACATTTATTATTGCTTCAGTTATGTGTTGCTTAAATATATATCTATTTAAATGACTTGCAGGAAACAATTCTTTAAATTTATCTCCATATTTTAAAGCCTCATTTTCCAAATAAACAAATAAAAAGCACCATCTCTCGTGAAATTCGTTTGAATACTTAAATAATTCAGGATATTCGCCTAAATTATTAGTCAAATAAACAACCATTCTAGATATTAAATGATCAACATAATCTTCAAGAGTATTGAAATCTTGATCTTCTAAATTTTGTTGATATTCAGGCATAATAATTGAAAATTTTTCACAAAAAAATCTAAATAATATATCCATATCTTGAAAACCATCAAACGATTCATCATAAACTTGATCTGCAAATTCATTAGACTTCAATTGTGTTCCCAAATCTCCAGGACGCATTCTATGAATAGACTCCAATTCAAACTCTTTATTCCCAATCCAATCATATTTCGGATCAAAAACTCTATCTTGAAACTGTAGTTTAAATTGGGCATCAATCAAATCGTTTTTAATTCTTTGAATAATATTTTGCGTATATGCACTATTTTTAACAATTAACTCTTCATCCATTGAAGGCTCGTCTTCAATTTCGCTTGAAGAATAATTTTCATCATCAGACATGCTAAAGCAATTAAAACTTGTAACACTTGTCATAAAAAGCAGTATTAATAATTTTTTATTAAATTTCATAAAATACCCCACCAAGCTTTAAGTTAATCTTTTTAATCTTTCCATTTTTTTACTTTTTTAGGGTCAAGTAGTTCTAGATCAAAAGATTCTTCTTTTTTAGCAAATCTATTTTTTCTATTTAAAATCTCATCTATAGTAGTTTTTGGTTTTTGCTCATCTTGAACACTTTCAAACCTACTTTTTTTTGTTTTGTTATTTTTTTCATTAGTTTTATCTTCAGTAGTTTTTTCTTCAGTTTCAGTATTCAATCTATAAAATGATTCAAATTTTTTTTGTTTCTCTTCCCATTTTTTACTTATTTTTAGTAATTCTTTCATATTATCCATAGCAAAAGCATTGCCAAAAATAGCTAGCGCAGAGACAAAAAAAACTATTTTTATATTTAAAATTTTCATAAAACCCCCATTTATATTTTTTAATTTAATCATTTAATTGAATAATATTTCTTATATTTATTAAACGTGGCAAAATATTTATTCTCGTATTTGAAATATCTATTCGTCTAACATTTCCTAAATTCCACGGTATAAATTGCAAATTTACGTTGTCTGACAAGTCCAAAGATTGTAATGTATTAATATTTGCCAACAATTCCAAAGAGTTATCATGTTGCATAAATATTCTATTTCTAAAATTTCTATTTAAATAATTCAAATTATTATTAGATAAATTTATTCTTATCAATCCGTTTAATTCACCAAAATTTCCAGGCAAATATGTTATTCTATTACCACTTAAATCAAGATTCTGTAACCCACGCACAATTAAACGTTGGATATACGGAACCAAAACTTCCAGTTGCCTTGAATTTAAATTAAAATTTGAAAGATTTAATAACCTTGTACCCTGATCATATCTTTCTATTACCAGAGCTACATTATCTAAATAATCTAACTCTAAGTCCTGCATAACCCGATTTAGAGTCAACCATTGATTACCTTGAACTCTAAACCACCAAGTATTCCAAGTAAAAGACAATGCTCGATCATTCTGCAACACATTTTGTCGATACTGTTCTGAGAAAAAAACCAATCTTGCCAAATCTTGATCTGTAAAATTAATACGTCCCAAAGCTCTAAACTCAAAGTCAAACAAATCTTGATCAACATTGATTTGTCCCAAAAAAACTTGTCTAAGTTCTAAATTAAACGCTCTTTGTTGCTCTTGTTGCTCTCTTCGCTCTAAAAGTTCTGTTGCAGTTATAAAATCGTTACCAAGATTATTAAGCGCTGATAAATTTAATATGCAAAAAAAGCCTAAAATCAAAAATATCGCTTTTTTGTCAAAAAATTTCATAAAATCTCCATTTATATTTAACTAAATTAAACACTAAGTAAATTATGACATACGAAA
The DNA here is from genome assembly GCA_018897535.1 of Candidatus Dependentiae bacterium. Classification (NCBI taxonomy): domain Bacteria; species Candidatus Babelota bacterium. The sequence continues at coordinate 15,178 of JAHIKO010000019.1, read as the reverse complement.
AGGTATTTACAAATGGAAATACATATATAAATAAAAAAGAGTGTTTTTAAGCAAAAAACACTCTTTTTTATTTATATATTAATCAAATGAATGCATTAAATCAATTTCATATGATTCTGATTCCGTTTTAAGACCGGATTTTTTAGATTTAATTTTTTTAAAATTAGGAATAGATGCAGATCTTGTAATTTCATCAAATTCTTTTTTACTCATATTTTTAAAAATTCGTTTAAGAATTGTAGCTTCACCATCATCCGGATCATTAATAGCACTTTTTGAACGATCCATACAATTTACACCAAAACCAACAAAAAACGCTAAAAATACATAAAAACATATAGTTTTTATTAAAATTTTCATAAAACTCCAAAAATTTTGTGTGTTTATTAAAAAAGATACCCCAAAACGAACTTATATATTACGTTTTTTTGCAAAAAAATCAATATTTTTTATACTTAGAAAATATAAAAATTATAAATAAGAGGTAAAAATGGCAATTCAAGCAGGTTTAGTTGGACTTCCAAACGTTGGTAAATCAACACTTTTTAATGCACTTACAAAAGCAGGCATTCCTGCCGAAAATTATCCATTTTGCACCATAGATCCACACGTTGCAATAACAAATGTACCTGATAAAAGATTGGAAAAATTGGCACAAATATTTGGCTCTCAAAAAATTATACCTACCAATGTGCAATTTTGCGATATTGCAGGACTTGTAAAAGGTGCTGCAACAGGTGAAGGGCTTGGAAACCAATTTTTATCAAATATTATGGGGGTAGATCTAATAATTCATGTATTGCGTTGTTTTGAAGATAAAAATGTAATACATGTTCACGATCACCTTGACCCAATAGATGATTTTGAAGTAATCACTTCTGAATTAATGTTAAAAGATTTAGAATCGTTAGAAAAAAAAGAAGAAAAATTAAACTCTTTACTAAAAAGTGCAAAAAATAAAAATTTCACACCGGCTCAGGTAAAAGAGCTTGAGCAGGAACTTGAGCTAGTCTTAAAAATTAAAAAATTTATAGGTTCAGGAGATTTTTACGCAGTTCAAAAAACCGTAAAAGAATATGCTCTAAATAATATAAAAACAGTTGATCTTTTAAGTGCCAAAAATTTTATAATAGTTGCAAATATTTCTGAAGATGATTTACAAAACAAAAACTATCTAAATAATGAACATTATAAAAAATTAGTAGAAAAATTTGGCACCGATAAAGTTATAGCTATATCTGCAAAAATTGAATCTGAGCTATCTTTATTATCAGATGAAGATAAAAAAGAAATGCTTGAATCTTTAGATATTGAAGAATCCGGATTGGACAAAATTATAAGACTTACTTATAAAAATTTAGGTCTCATTACATTTTTTACATGCGGGCCAAAAGAAGCTCACGCTTGGAGTTTGCGTCAAAATACAAAAGTCCCGCAAGCTGCCGGAGAAATTCATTCTGATTTGGAAAGAGGTTTCATTTGCGCTGTTATTTATAACTACACAGATATTATAGAAGCCGGAAGCGAAGCAAAACTTCGAGATACCGGTAAAATGCGGACTGAAGGTAAAGATTATATTGTAAAAGATGGCGACTTGCTTTTAATAAGATTTAACGTTTAATTAAAAATTAATTAACCAGCCAATAAATTAAAGCACCCACAACGCCAAGACATGTACAATATGAAGCAACAGCTCCACAAGAGGTACATAATATTTTTGCATTTTCTTTTTTCATATCACGTTTAATACTATCAGTTTGTTTTTTAAATCTTTGGGCTTTGCTTAGCATATCATTTGCTCGCGTGCTATCTTCAAAATTGGTTATTTCTTCATCAACTCCTTCAGGAAGATCATTCATTGCAGTTAAATTATTCCCTAAAAATATGCTAGTAGCTAAAAACAGAGTAATTTTAAAATTTTTCATAGATTCTCCTTTTTTAAAATACAATTTTACAGTTAAGCTATATCAAAGATTCCCAAAACGCAAGATTTTCATTTAGCTCTTTTTCTATTTTATTCATGCTATCAAAAGTATGGTTATATTCCTGAGAACCGTATTCTAAATCTTCAAATTTTTTGGTCAATTCTTCAAGCTCTTTTTCAAGTTTATCTATTTTAGATTCTAAATTTCTAATTTTTTTTCTTTTTTCATAATCTGTAACACCGGAATTACTGTTTAAATTACGAACTAACAAATTTTGAGAAGCTTCTTTTGCTTTAGATTCAATAACTTGAGCATCATGTAAAATCTCTCTTTGAGCATTCTTTTGAACCAAGAAAGCGTCGTAATTTCCTTTATATTTATAGCTGGAATCTTGTTTTAATTCTATTATAGAAGTTGCCAAATTATTTAAAAAATCTCGATCGTGAGAAACAAATAAAATAGTTCCCGAATAATCTTTTAGAACTTGTAATAAAACTTCTTTGGATTGAATATCCAAGTGGTTTGTTGGCTCGTCTAAAATTAAAAAATTTGCATCTGCCAATAAAACTTTTACCATTGCCACTCTGTTTTTTTCACCGCCACTGAGAACTGAAATATATTTTTCAACATCTTGTCCTGAAAACAAAAATGCACCCAAATAAGCTCTTACTTTTTGGCGTTGCTCTGTAGTCTTGCAAGCAGACTCGACTTCAGTCAAAATATCATTTTTAGGATTTAAAGATTTATTTTGATCTTGCTCAAAAAATGCCGGGAAAGTATTATATCCAAATTCAAATGAACCGGAATCTGCTTTTAATTTCGACATAATTACATTTAATAAAGTTGATTTACCTTGTCCATTTGGAGCTACAATTGCAACCTTTTCGCCTCTTTCAATTTCAAATGAAGCATTTTCAAATATTTTTTTCTCACCAAAATATTTTGATAATTTTTTTACAATCAAGCCTATTTTTCCACTTTTTTTTATTTCACCAAAATTTATTCGAACTGTTTTTTGTCCCGGTTCAAGTTTTATAATTTCAATTTTTTCTAACGCCTTTAACTTGCTTTGCGCCATACTGGATTTTGTGGCACTTGCTCTGAACCGATCGATAACGGCCATTTCTTTTTTCAAAAATTTTTGTTGTTCTATATATTTTTTTTCCAGTAATTCTTCTCGTTCTTGTTTTTGAATTAAATAGCTTGAATAATTTCCAGTGTAAATATTAAGGTTACCAAGTGATAATTCATAAATTTGAGTGCATAATTTGTCTAAAAAATATTTATCATGAGAAACGAGCATAAATCCAAAATTTGAATTTTTTAAAAAGCTTAAAAACCAATCTTTGGCTGTCAAATCCAAATGATTTGTAGGTTCGTCAAGTAAATAAAAGTCAGCTTTTTGCAATAATAGTTTTGCCAAAACCAAACGCATTTTCCAACCCACAGAGAGCGTTGAGACTAAATTTTCAAGATCTTTTTCTACAAATCCCAAACCTAATAAAATATTTTTGGATTCAAGAATCTTTTTTTGATAATCAAATTCATCAAGTTTATGGTGTAACTCGGCATAACGCTCAACTATTTTTGTATCGTTATTTTCAAGTTGTTTTTCTAATTCCCAAAATTCATAAATTAAATCGCCAAGATTATTATTAAAACTGTTAAGACATTCAATAAATATTGATTTTTCAGAAACTAAGACAACGTTTTGTGGCAAGTACGCCATTTTTTTATCTTTTTGTGTTTCTACAAAACCGGAATCAAAACCGCTTTGACCGGCTATTATTGAAAGCAATGTCGTTTTACCGGCACCATTTCGTCCAACAAGGCCTATTCGCTGGTCTGTATTTAATGTAAATGAAATATTATCAAATATTACCTGCGAACCAAAATTTAAATTTAAATCTTTTGCAATAAACATTTAAAATTCCAAAATAGTTATTCCTACCCCAAAATATTCTATTATTTTTATAATATATTGTATTTGATATAAAAAAATATACCACTGGATAATCCAGTGGTATAAAAACTTTATTTTAAATTTATTTTTCTTAAGGTTTATCCTCAAATTTTTGTAATCCCAAAATAGTTTCAGCAACTATCTCATTTAAATTTTGATTTGAATTCAAAATTTTATCAACACTTTTCTTATCCATACCATTTTCAATAAGATAATATGACACCGTAAAACATTTAATTAAATCTTCAAGTCTTTTTATAATAATTGCATGTTCTGGTAGTACTGATAAATATCCTATAATTTTTTTAAAATATTCTGTAATTTTTTCAAATTTAACCTCATAACCATTATCAAAACTTTTAAGATTCCTTTTTAATTTATAAATAATCGAAGCATCCTTTTCTACAATTTTACCAAGAACATTCGAATAAATATTTTTTACATCCGTAATCGATTTTTCCGGATCTATTATAAACACACGCACAAATTTTTCATCAAAAGAAATTGCTTGCACTTTAAAAAAGCTAACCAAACAAAAAATCGATAAAAATATTTTTTTCATATAAAAATCTCCTTGATGATATATTTATCAAATATTTAAAAACATCTAGAAAAAGCCTTATCCGCAATAAATTTATACCTATTATGTTTTTTTTCAAGCATTTATTTTAATAAATAAAAAATAAAATTTTATATAGCTATTCCCTTTTTCTTAAGACTCTTTTGAGAATAAAAAATTCTTTTATTTTGTTCCATAGCTTGCCGCTGCAAAAGATAATAAAAAAACTCACGATCAGGGCCTTTAACAACTGCAGCTTCATGAGCTTGAGCCAAAACTACCGGATAACCCATCCCCTTTTCAACCTGATCAAGAGCAATAGATGCAATAAAATCAAGTTTACTTCTATCATTTGCAATCCATGAAAAAGTTTCAACACGAATAATCTCTTTTTCCGTATTTAAATAAAAAAAACATGGTTTTAGATGCTCCGGATAAGAATCTACAATTTTAGATTTACTAAAAAAAATAGTTGATCGATAATTTTTTGGTAAAAAAAATTTTGTAACCTGTGAATCTATTAAACTATCAACAATTTTACATGGAAAATCGTTATAAATTCTGTGACATGATATGCATTCTGCATAATCGAATCGGCACAATCCAAGCTTTATAAGATTTACAAGCTCGCGGCTCTTTGGAAAACTTATAACTCCTGCAATTAGCTTATTTTGTTCATAAAATTTATTCAAAATGTTTATATATAAATTTAAAAAATAATTTTTAACTTCATCTGTTTTGCCTTCCAATGGCCAAAAAATTACAGTTCCATCAACTAATGATAAATCAATATTGTTTTCTACAGATATCTCAAGCAAACGCAAAAGCTCTAATTCTTCACGCTTAAAATCTACCAAATCTTGAGAAAAAGAAATTTTCTCATTTTGATCAATAAGTTCTTGTGTTAAAAAAAGTTTAGGTTCTGAATAAAATTTAACTTCACTTTTATCAGAATATTTTATACTACACCCACCAATATTTATTAAAAAACATCCGGCTCCGGATATGTTTCTGTCAGGATAAATTTGGGATCCATCGATTGCAATAACAGAATAATCTGTTTCAATTTTATTAACATTAAAAATTTCAGCTAAATTATTTTGCCAAAATGGCAACAGAAAACTACTTTTTGATAACTCAACCTTTTCTTTAAAATTATCTTGATTGGAAATTTTGTCCCAAGTTTTTTGTGCTATATCAGACTCATAAGCCAAATTAGGAAAAAGCTTTTCTGAAACTTTTTTAAATTCTATTAAAAGACTATTTTTATTAAGCATAAAAACACCTAAAATAATTAAGGGATGTTACAAGTTAATGTAACATCCCTTAATTATTTGTCTTTAATAAAATAATTTTTTAGAATTATTCAGACTTATTTTTTAATGACTCAATTTTCTCACTTAATTCATCAATCTTATCTGATAATTTATCAAGTTTATTTTCTATATTTTCAATTTTTTCATTTGTAACGTTAGATTTTCCACCCTCAACAGTAACTTCTTCATACTTAATTGTTGTCTTTTCATCTTGAGCATTAGACTCTTCTTCAACCTGAGGCATGGTATCTTTCTTTATTAACTCATCAACAGCCTTTTCAGATTCTTTTAACTCCTGAGTTTTTAACTCTTGAGTTGCTAACTCTTGAGTTGACAACTCAGAAGTAGCAGCTGTATCTTCAGTTTTTTCTTCAGTTTCTTCAATCTTTATTTCAGTCTCAGATTCAGGCTGAGTATCTTTTATATCAGCAAAAACATCTGCAGATTGTTGATCAACCGAAACATCACCCGAGTTAATTTCCGGCTTTTTATCTGTATCTTGATCTATATCTTTGGCCAAATCAACAGCATTATTAATCGCAGCAGTCTCATCCGGTTGAGTTATATCTGCAACTTGCGATTTTGCACTAAAATCAAGAGTGCCAAAAACAAACAGTAACATAAAAATATTTTTACTAATCTTATTCATAAAATACTCCTCAATAAAATTTAAAAACTTTATAATATCTAAATATAGTATATTACAAATAGAATTATATTTGCAATAAAAAACAATAAAAAATCTGTAAATTTTGAAAAAATAGTTAATTTTGATTGTTTCGATAGATAAAAAATTGCCCCAAAAACACTAAATTTATCAAAATTCCGCGAAAATTGTTCACAATTAGAGGTATTGGTATTTTTAAAAAAAGATTAGCCAAAATTTCACAAAAATTGGCGCTAAGAGATATTAAAATAAAATAAAAACTAAAACCATGTACTGACTTATTCCTGTAAATTTTAAATATTTGCGGTAATTTTTTCCAAAAGCCAATTCCTACAGGAATCCATCCAATCAAATAAGCGTAAGAGAAAAATTTAAAATATATTAAATATCCAATAAGAACCAGAAAAAATATATTAAGAATAAAAATAGAAAAAATTTTTATATCTTTATCCCAATTATTCTGAGAATATTTAAAACGTTGAAACATAATCAAACAAGCTAAAAACGTATAGATTATATTAACCATTTTATAACCAATAGGTAAATTGTTTGCAAAGCTATAAATAAGATAAAAATAACCGGAATTTAGTAGTGTCAAAATAAAAACAGTACTAAGTCCATTTGTAGATTTTATTTTATAATTCAATAAAATTTGCGGTATAAGGCTCGAAATAAAAAACAAATTAGAAACAATAATTAAAAAATTCGCTAAAAATATTTTGCTTAAAAGCATGCTTAATCTTGCTTAACTTCCAAAGGTAAAAATTCCGGTTTATGTAAAATATAGTTATGTTTAAATTTATAATTCCAAAATTGAAAAATAAATATGAAATATACTAGCACACCTCTGGATGCAATCAAGTGCGTTTGCAATGGAAGATTCAATAAATATGCAGCAAACCAATCAATCATATTTCCAATTCCTACAAAAGATACTAAAAAAAAGCTAAACCCTTCAACAGATTTAGTCTCTTTTATCTTTAATAACTGAGGTATTTGATATACGCTCCAAAGAATAACCAAAGCCCAACCAATAATATGGCCGGCAATAATTGGATTTAAAGTCAAAATAGAAGATACAAAAATTAAAAATAAAAAATTATAGAAATACATATTTTTTATTTTTGTATTCAAGCTATCACGACCATATAAAAATCTTTGATAAACCAAAATAGATATTACAAATAATGCCAAAGCCGATCTAATTTTATAAGCTAAATGAAAATTTAAAGAGAACATGTATAACACATTGAAAACATAACCGTCAAAATAAAACATTATATAGAGGTCACTCAAGCCTCTTATTGATTTATTTTTGTAGTTTAAATAAACCTGAGGCCACACGGCAAGAACAAAGAAAATATTGACAACCCAAGTGATTATGGTTGTCAATAATGAAGCGTTAGTCACTTTGGCCCCCCAAGACAACTTTTACTTCCCTAAAAATTTTCCCCCTCACAATGGTAGTATAAAATTTATCCATATTTAAAAACAAGTTTTTTTATTTTTTAATATTTTACTTTTAAATAAATGGTTTTTAGTAATTTTTTAATTATTTAAATTTAATAAACTGTACCAAATAAATCAAATATACAAAAATACCATTTAAATTATTCAGATAAGTTTGCGGCGGTAACCCCAAAAAAAGAGCTACTATAAATTCAACAAAATTACCAAAACCAATCATAGAAACCAATCCAAAACTAAGACCTTTTATAGATCTATTTTGATAATTTTTTAATAATTGAGGAATTTGATAAATTGCCCAAATCAGCATCATTACCCAACCGGAAGCGTGTCCAAGAAATAAGCTGTTTTTTATAGATAAAAATAATAAAAATATAAAAAACAAAATACTAAATATAAAGAAAATTTTAAGACCTAAATCTTTTGATTCAGAGTAATAAAATCTTTGAAAAACTAATGTTAAAACAGCAAAAAATGCAAGCGGCACCATAATCTTATGAGCAAGTGGCAAATTAAGACAAAAAACATAAAACATGTAAAAACTATAACCATAAAAATAGCCTATAAATAAAAAATCGCTCAAACCTTTGGTTGATTTTCGATTAAGATTAAGCCTAATTTGAGGCAAAAGCCCCAAAAAGAATATAATTTGTGCTATCCACGGAAAAAAATTATTAAAATTCATAAAGCTCTCATACTTTTTCTAAATATTTTTTGTAAATATTTTTCAACAAAATCAAACTATTTAAATATACAAACTCTTCGTCACTATGAATACCTCCCCCAATGGGGTTCATTATTATACATGGAATATTCTTTTGAGTAAAAAATCTTCCATCTGAAGCCGTATTACAGTTTATAATATCTATATCCCTACGTAAAATATCCCCGGAAATAGATAAAAAATTTCGAATAAATTCGTTATTTTTATCTATTTTAAAAGCATTTCCATGCGCCAATATTTCAACATCTATTTCTTTTTCTATATTTTTTATAGCATGTAAAATATCATTCATATTTTGATCTGGTGTATATCGTATATCAAGAAAAATTGATGCTGAATCCGGTACTCTATTTAAAGAGTCACCCCCTTCAATTTTTGACAAATTGGCTGAAGTTTTATAATCAAGAGAATTTTTTGGCAACACATAAATGGAAATAATTTTTTTATACATATCCAAAAGTTTTAATATTGCATTTTCACCCAAATATAATTCTGATGAATGAGCACCCTTACCTTTTTGTGTAATTTTTATTTGCAAAACACCCTTTGCTTGCTCAACTAATGAAAAATTAAATCCACCATCCGGAACTATTGCAACTTTTGCCGAATAATTTAAATCGTTTAATAATCTATTTACGCCATCAAACCCACCTCGTTCTTCATCTGATGTTAAAAATAAAGCAACTTTTTTATTTATATTATTTGTTTTTTTCACATTTTTAGATCCCGGATCAGTGTCTGAAATAGCGAAGCATTCAAGCATAAGTTGCATCATAACCGCAACTTGACCTTTCATATCGGACACTCCCCTGCCACGCAAAATATCGCCATCTTGTTTAACATAAAAAAGCGTGTCTTGTGCGGGAACAACATCTATATGACCACAAAAAATTACATCTAAATTTTTAGATTCAGAATTAGATACAATCAAAGATTTTGAACCATTAAATTCATATTCTTTTATATATAAATCACTTTTACTAAAAAAAAATTTTATATAATCAAAGCAATTATTAAATTCTTGATTATTTAAATAAACAGTTTTAAAAGCAACCAAGGCACTAATTAATTTTAATAAATTTTGCATATTCATAATTACCCCAATTTTTTAAAGTTATAAATTTTATTTAAAAAATTTGAAATATTTTGCGAAAGCTCTATTGCCATACTTGTAATAAGCAAAGATAAAAAAGCAAAAACAGCCGGCAAAAAACCTATAATAATAACTGCAAACGCTATAACAAAAAAGTTTAAAAACATTATAAGTATTGAAAACTTTATTTTCGTATATTCATGCAAAATTTTTGATAATAAAGTAAATCCACAAACTGCTGAGTTACTTGTCACAATAAAATAAAGCCCGACACCTGTTCCAATTCCACCTAAGATCGCTGCAATTAAAACATTATTTGTCATAGGCAAAACTTTTTGCGTTAAAAGTATAAATTCAGGAATTGCAAATGAACCAATTATAGTTTTTAATAAAAAATTCGGCCCCATACGAAATAATCCAATAATAAACAATGGAATATTAATATAAAATTGCAAATATGCCGTATTTATACCAAATATTTTATTAAGAACAATAGATAATCCGGGAATTCCTCCAGAGGCTATATTATTTGGTAATAAAAATAAATTAAAACTTATTGCAATAAGAAAACAACCTAAAAGTAATAAAATATAATCTTGTAAATTTTTAATAACTATATTTTTTGAAAAAAAATTCATGTTAATTATCTCCCAAAAAACAGATAACCATATTACCACGCCCTTCATGCAATTCGTCTTTATATAATTTAAGAGCTCCATCTTCATCAAATTCGGGCTTATAGGCTATAGATTGTAAGTGTAAAATATTTACTATTTTAGATTCAAAATAATTACTAACACAATCAGCAAAAACGCTAATCATATAAGAATTATTTAAGTTTGCTATAACCTGGCCATATAACAAAACGATAGTTGTTTTAAATAAAAAATTATTTTTAATATCTTCAAATGCAAACTTTAATAAATTTGTAGAATGGCCTCTACCCCTATATTCCGGGCAGGTATATGCAGCACCATGATATATATATAGACAATCTTTAGAACTATTTTTTAAAATATTATTTATTTTTTGATCGGCATATAAATAATTTTTAAAATCATATTTATTTAATTTATCTTTGAAAATATTAACAGATACTATATTTGACTCTAAACTAAAACAAAGTTCATTTTTTAATATCTCTAATATTTCATTTTCACCCAAAATGCATAATTTTAAAAATGCAATAATTTCTTGCGTATCAGTATCAATAACAACGAACAAAAATTTATTTTCTATATTTTTTAAAATTACTTTTTTTTGAATTTCTCTTTTTGGAAAAACCAATAATTTATTTTTATCTTCTTTTGAAAAATTATCATAAATATTCAAAATATTTTCAGCATCTTGCTCATTTGCAAGTCTATAAATAACTGCTGGGTTAACTTTGCAAAAAAATAATAACAATAAACTTAAAAGTATATAATTCAACTTTTTCATATAATTATCTTTCTTAATTAATTAATTTTTTAAAATATATAAATAGACAAAATAAAATCTCAAAAAGATTTAAGACTTTATTTAATAAAAACTTTTAAAATATATAAATTTGAAAAAAATAGATTATTGGCGCCAAGGCCAGAAGAATGTTTTTGAAAAAACAGAAAGGTTCAATGAGCATGCAAATAGACCTGCACTCATTGATAGATTTTCATCTGTAAAATAATCGCGTAAATTTAACACGATAAACCCCTTAACTATTAACAAAAACAATAAATTAACTACTTATTAGAATAAACATATTAAATTTTGTGTCAAAAGGCCTAAAATTTAATATGTTTAAAAAAATTATATATTTTGATTAAAAAATTAAATTTTAGGCCCTATATTAGGCTACTTTTTATTATAATTTAAAACAAATTCAGAAAGCAATCTAACGCCTGCACCTGATGCGCCCTTTCCAATATAACTAACACCGGGAACGCCATCTGCAGTTCCTGCGATATCCAAATGAGCCCATTTTGATTTTTCTACAAAATTTTTCAAAAACCAAGAAGCTGTAATCGTACCTGCTTTGTAATTTGCAGCACCTGTATTTGCAATATCCGCAACTTCAGATTTAATAGCATCTTTAAAATCTTCATCCATAGGCAGCGGCCAAACTCTATCACCTGTAACAAGACCAACAGCTTGAAGTTTTGTACCAATATCATCATTTCTAGTCATAAGACCCGTAAAAAAATGTCCCAAAGCATAAAGACAAGCACCTGTCAAAGTTGCAATATCAATAATCACTTCCGGATTATAAAATTTTTCTGCATAAGAAAGAGCATCTGCCAAAATTAGTCGACCTTCGGCATCAGTATTTTTTATTTCAGCAGTTTTACCGTTTAAAAATCTAATAATATCATCTTGTCTGCAAGCTTTACCACTTGGCATATTTTCAACAAGTGGAGTTATTGCAACAACATGAACGTTCGGTTTTAATTGTGCAATAATTTTCATAGCACCATAAACAGCTGCGGCTCCGGACATATCAAATTTCATTCCGGTCATATAATCCGAAGGTTTTAAACTTATTCCACCGGAATCAAATGTTACGCCCTTACCAACTAAAGCAATTGTTGGAATATTTTTTTTATCAGAATTATATTCTAAAACAACAAACTGAGGTTCATTATCGGATCCTGAGCTTACAGCCAAAAATCCACCCATTGAAAGTTTTTCAGCATCTTTTTTTTCTAAAACTTTACATTCCAGATCGTATTCATCTGCTAAATTTTTTGCTTCTTGTGCCAAAGCTTTAGGTGTTAAATAATTTGCCGGGAGATCTGCTAAATTTCTTGTAAAATTTGTAGCATTGCCGATTACAATACCTTCCTGCAATCCAATTGCAAAAGTTTGTTCTTGTTTTTGACCGGCATAAAGTAAAAGTTTTCCTGTAAAGCCTAGTTCATTAATTTTATCGGATTTAAATTTTATAAATTCATAGTCAGCCATAATTGCTGCAATAACAATTTGTCTTATTAGTCTATCTCGTATAAGACCAAAAGGCTTGTCATCTTCAGGCAGACAAATTACCGTATCTTTAATTTCCAGTTCTTTTAATTTTAAAACAATTGATCCAATTGCTCGCCTTAAATTTTCAAGTTCATAATTCCATAAAGTATCCAACTTGCCAAGACCAACAAAAATTAATTGTATTAATTTATTATCTTTATTTGCAGTCAAAACGAATAAATCGCCCTTTTTTCCGGTAAATTTATGTTTTTTCAAAATTTCTCTTAAGTTTGGATAAAAATCTTTTTCAACATGCTCAAAATCACTTTGCAAATTAATTGAATAAAGACCTTCTTTTAATAAAAAAACATAACCTTCAACTTCGTTTTCCCAAAATTTTTTTTCTGTAATTTGAATCTCAAACATATTTTTTACCCCGTTTTAATTTTTTTTAAAAGCTGCTTTTAAAGCTTCTAATGACAGTAAAGCACACTTAATTCTATTTGGTCCCAATGGAATACCAACAAGTTTTACAATATCATCTTTTCCAATATTTAATATTTCTTCAGGTGTTTTCCCAATACAACTTTGTAACAACATTGATGCTGATGCTTGACTTACAACACATCCGGAACCTGAAAAGCCTAACTCTTTTATTTTTAATTGATCTGAATTTTTATTTTCAAATTTTCCCTCAATCAAAATACTATCTCCACAAGATGGATTCTGTTGTCCGCTTGAAAAATCAGGATTTTCAATTGTTTTTCGATATTTGGAATTTTTAAAATGCTCCATCAATTTTTCTTGATAAACATTATCACTCATTTTTTTACTTTCTAAAAAAATTTACAGTTTCATTTAATTTATCTAAAAAAATTTCAACATCTTGCGCTGTATTATAAATATAAAAACTTGCTCGTACTGATGATTGTAAATTAAGCATATTTGCCAAAGGCTGGGCACAGTGATGTCCGCTGCGGACTGAAATATTAAGGCCTCCTAAAAAACCACTAATATCATGCGCATGAATATCCGGCAAAGAAAAACTTACCAGATGACCACTTTTTTTGATTTGCTCGATATTACCCCAAATTTTCATATCTTTTATTTTTAATAATCCATCAATTAACACAGAAGATAAATATGCCGTGTGTTTTTCAAATTCTTTGAAATCAACATTTTCATTTAAATATTTCACAGCAGCACCAAGACCTATCGCTTGAGATATTGCCGGAGTGCCGGCTTCAAATTTATATGGAGCTTCTTTCCAAATTGCATCATTAAAAGATGCTGCCTGTACCATTGAACCACCAACTTTGTATGGCTCAACTTTATCATGCAAATTTTTTTTAATATACAAAATACCTATGCCTGTAGGGCCTAACATTTTATGTCCGGATAGTACGAGAAAATCTATATTTAATTTTTTTACGTCTATTTTTTTGTATGGTGCAAGCTGAGAAGCATCAAGCAGAACCAATGCCCCAATATCATGTGCAATAGATATAATATTTTCAAGTTGATTTTCTTTCCAGATTTCACCAAGCACATTAGAGCTTGCAGAAATTGAAACAAGTTTTATTTTTTTATCCCAAAAATTAGCTTCCGGTAATTTAATAAAAAAATTTGTTGTATCAATCTCTAAGAATTTTAATTTAGCACCATTATTTTTGCAAATTCTTAACCACGGCAAAAAATTTGCATGATGCTCTATTTGTGTTGTAACAATATAATCGTCTTTTTTTATATTTTGTCTTGCCCATGCATCAGCAATAAAATTTATACCTTCGGTTGTACCGGATGTAAAAATTATTTCTTCACTTTCTGCATTTAAAAATTTTGCAATTATTTCTCTTGAATTTTCAAAAAAACAAGTTGAGGTTTCCCCCAACTCATGAATCGATCTATGTACATTTGAATTATAATTTTCATAAAAATCTACCATAGATTGAATGACTGATCGTGGTTTTTGAGTTGTTGCTGCATTATCTAAATAAACAAGATTTTTTTTATTTTGAAAAATTGGAAAATCTTTTTTTAGCAATTTTGCATCAAACTTAACCATCATTCTCCTAATTAATTATTAAATATATCGCTAAAATTTTTTCCCAGTTTTCCGGAATTATCTTCAACGAATATTTGATAGGGCTTTGTTTCTTCAATTTCGGCACTAACAAACTCTTCATCTAATAAAAACAAAAACAAAAATAGTGATACTTTTTTAATTTTATATAAAAAGACAAAACTATGATATTCGTGTTCCATTTTCTATTTTCTCCATTACCGTTACCATTTGCATTTTATCACTTTCGTCTTTTGCAAACAGCATCATTCCCTGTGATTCCATTCCCATAAGTTTTCTTGGCTTTAAGTTTTCAACGTATATACCTTGTTTTCCAACAAGATCTTGAGGTTTAAAATATTGTGCAACTCCGGAAAGAACTTGTCTTTTTCCAAATTTTCCCATATCAACCAAAAGCTTTAATAGCTTTTCAGAACCACTAACAGGCTCACATTCCAAAAT
>JAHIKO010000018.1 GCA_018897535.1 Candidatus Dependentiae bacterium | reverse complement strand
ATTACAATTCCTGTTGGTATGGATATGAATGCTTGATCATAATTGCCAAAAGAGGAAGAAATTTCTTTTATGGCATTTATAATTTCATCTTTGTGTTCTTTTTTATTATTTAAATTAAAATTTTTTGTATCGGCTTTTTTAATAATAGTTTGAGTTCTTGTTGCCAAAACTTTTACAGCACTTACTTTTTTTTCTTCCAAATAATAACTTACTATTGTTTGGGAGTATATTCGCTTATTTTTAAAAAATTCGGGCAAAAAGATTTGTTTTAGCATTCTAAGCCCTTTCTCGATTTTAAATTAAAGCGATTTTTTTGTGATTTATTTAAAGCAATTATATTGGATTCTTTTTTTGCTTCTTTAACATTATTTTGATATGCGTCGATATCATCGGTTCTTTCAGTATTTGATCTATAGTATGGATCATTTTTTATATCTACTGTTGTTGGTTGATGTTTTCCATTTGCAAAATCTACAATTTTATTTGAATATTTTTTACCTTTTTCTGTAAAAAACCATGTATCTATAGGATCTTTTATGTCGCCGGAATCGGTGACTTCATCTACAGATTTTCTAGCTTGCTCCAATTTCATTTTTGCATAATGATTTGTGCCAGGAGTGCCTCTTGGTTTTATTATTGTAGGAGATATAAAAATAAAAATATGTTTTTTGACAAGATCTTTACTTTTTTGCTTAAAGAACCATCCCAAAATTGGAATATCACCCAAAATTGGAGTTTTAATAAAATTATCGGACATTTCATTTTTTATAAAACCACCAAGTGCAATTACCTGTCCGTTTGCGACGGTAACATCTGTAGTTACAGATTTTTTATCATGACTTCCTGTTTTATCTATAAAATCATCAATAGTAATTTCTATATGTAACCTTACCATTCCGTCTATATTTATTTGTGGCGTTATTTTTATATCTGTTTTTGCTTCATCAGGTTGTTTTGATACTGAAGTGCTTCCCATTATTTCTTCTTTTGTTATATATATTTTTTCACCATAATTTATGTTGCCGGTTACCTTATTTGATACAGTTATAAATGGTTGAGTCAATACACTTGTTCCGGTTTGATAACTTAAGGCCTTAAATGCTCCCCAAATATTTGTATCGGGACCAAATGTTAAGATTGTTGATCCTAATGCATCGGTAACTGCATTTATCATATTTCCAAGAAGATTTTTATAGCCGGAATCAGGGGTATCTGCTGTCACCATTACGCCGGTTTCATTTGGCGATTGAAAATTAATATGTTTTCCAATTTGTCCGGATTTTTTATTTCTTATAGCCCCACCCAAAAATTTATTATCTTCGGCGCTTATCGTTACAAACATTGTTTCAATTGCAACTTGAGGTTGGGGTTTATCCAAATCTTTTATAGTTTTTTCCAATAGCTGCCAATCTTGTTTATCTGTTGATGAAACAACTAATCTATTACCATCTTTATCTACGGCAAAATTCATTGCTTTAAAATATTTTACGCCATCTCTTACCGCACCATATTTTTGAGCCTGTTCACCCAAAATAGAAACATCGGTTACTTTTTCAAGTATTGTTTTAATTTGTTCTGCATCGGTATTTTGTAATTCATAAATATGTAAAGGCGATGTAACTTCTCTAAGTTCCGTATCAATATGATTGACAATAAATTCTACAATTTTATCTACAGAATTTTTTGTTCCCAATAAAATTAAAGAGTTTGTTCTTTCTTCGGCAATAATTTTAGTTGTTGAAGAAAAATATTGTAAATTTGATTCGGCTTGTTTACCTAAAAGTCTGGCAAGTGGACTTAGGCCTTCGGATTTTCCAAGTAAGCCACCCTCTTCAAATAATTTTTTAACATCTATGGCATTTACTCTTTTTAGTTTTAAAACATATACGGCTTCTTTAAGTCCTGTTTGATCTAAAGCCAATATAACTTTCATTGCAGCTTTTATATTGTATGATTTGTCGACTATTATAAATCCGTTAACATCCGGATATGGTATTAGTGAATGTTCAGGGCTTAACATTCCATCAAGTAAGCCTTGAATGCTTCCTACATCTATATTTTCTAAAAATGTTACATAACGAATATTTTCATCCCTATCCGGAAGTGAATCTACCGGAACATTGATATATGCAGGTAATGGTTGTTTTGTTCGAGTATTACGTGGAACAATTACATGTACATCGCCATTTTTTATTATACTGAAATTAGACATTTCCAAAACTGTAAGAAATACATCCCAAGCTTTGTCAACGGTTAAAGGTTCTCTAATTGTTAAAGAAATTTTAACACCTTCCAAGGCTTTATCCGGAACAAGATTTATTTTTTTAATTTCAGAAATATAATTTATAAAATTTGAAAGTTCTGCATTTTCAAAATTTAAATAAATATTTTTTTCTTCTGTTACAGCTTCAGAATTTTTTGATGCTTGCTTTTCAAGTTTTTTTATTTCCGTGAGATTTTGATCGGCTGTGTTATCTTGTATAGGATTTTCAGTTGATAAAATTTCTGCATTTTCCAATTCTTTTGTATAAATTAGACTTGTGGTCGAGAGTAATAATATTAAAAATAATTTTTTATTGTTCATATTTATTCCATTTATTAATTTATACTACCTGATCCTTCTTTCCTGTGATCGTGATTGCATGCTCTCTAAAATTCGCTTTCTTATTTCTGAAATTATATCTTCCTGTTTTGGCGTTTTATGTTCTTCTTCAAATTTTCTTAGTTGAGCTTCTCGTTCTTGATCCGGGCTCATTTTTAATTCTGTTTCCGGTTTTGTTGGTTCTACCGGAGCTTGTGCCGGATCTATAAAAAATATTTTTTTAGGTTTTTCTATTTTTTGTAAATTATAATTCAATGTTACCAAATCGCCATTTCTATTTAAATTTATTTTTATTAAATCACCAATTTTTGAATCCAAAATTTTATCAAAAGCTTTAATTCTATCTTTTTCATTTGCAGTTGTTATTCCATTTATGTTTAAAATTATATCGTCTTTTAAAACTCCTAAATTATTTAAAAGTTCTTCATTTTCAATTTTTCCTATTCTTATTCCTATTATTTTTCCATTTTCATATGCAGGAAGCATGGAAAATTTTTCCATAGCCTGTCCTAAAGAGCCTATATTTTCTGCAAATAACTTTGGATCTACAATAAAATTTGTTGCATTTGTTTTGTTTATGATATTATTCCATTTCTCCGGAACTACTTTTTGATATATGCCTTCGGGTCTTAAAAGATACGCTTCTTGTTGTCCATTTACGCGTAAAAGAATAATTTTATTTTTTGATATTTTTATTATTTGTCCATCTTTAACCATATCGCCAAGATGATAAACCTTTTCTCGATTTGATTCGTCCAAAATCATGGCTGCACTTTTTTCTTCATTTTCTGTTGCTATTATGCCACTTAATTTTAAATTTAAAGTATCCACAAACGTTTGTTTTTCAGGCTCGGGAATCGGAATTATTTGATGTGGTATATATTCCGGAATTGGCGTAATAAGCTCTTTTTTTACCGGTTCCGGTATTGATGTTTGGGAATATGTATCAAAAATATCGAATTGATATATGTGTTCGGGTTCTAATTTTTTATCAATTTTCTTTTCTTCTGTTTTTGCTGTAGGCATTCTTAAGACAGGAACATCCTGTTTTAAGAATAAATTTAAAAGTACTGAAAATATAAAAATAATTAAAAGCGAACTATTTAAAATCCATAGTGGTTGCTTCATAACTAAATCACCCTTCTTGAAAGAATGAAAATAATTTTCTCATTCATATTTTGTCAAGTAATTTATAGAGTCGCTATTTTTTGTTTTTTTAAATAATATTATTAACTCTTAATAACTAAATTTAATTTTTGTATTTTTTCTTTAAGTTGTATTACTGACATATTTAAAATATTTGCTGTCTGTTTTATATCGTACATGTTTTTTTTAAGTAAATAAAATAAATATTTTTTTTCAAAACTATTTGTTGCTTCTTTCAGTGAGTTAAATTTTGTAAATGTTTGTTCTTCTATAAAATCTAATTTTTTTTCTTCTATATATTTTGTTAAATCCAAATCATCAATAATTTTATCATTTTCTTTTGTTGCTTTTACGATATATGAAATTAAATTTTTGAGCTCTGTAACGTTACCTGTCCAATCATGATTTCTTAATATTCTTATTGCTTTTGTATCAAATATTATTGATTTATTATTTGTATTGTTATTTTCTTTTAAAAAATAATCGCATAACAATGGTATATCATAGCGTCTTTTATTTAATGAAGGTACTTCTATGGGCGTTATATTCAATAAGTGAAAAAGTGCTCCATTAAATAGGTTGTTTTTTACTAGAAAGTACAAGTCTTCAAGACTTGAAGCTATTAGTTTCTTTTGACTATTTTTATTTTGCTCCAAGTACTTTAATAACAAATTTTGATTTTCAGGACTTAGTTTATTTATGTGTTTTATGTATAAAATTGAGTTATTATTGAGGACTGGATCCCGGATCAAGTCCGGGATGACAGACGCAGGATGCGGGTCTTTTGTTTTGTAAAAATTATTTATAATATCTGTAATTTCTTTATTGTTAAAACTTGAACAATTTATGGTAATTAAATCAGCGTTTTTGAAAATACTATTTTTGTGTAAATATTCAACAAATAAACTTTTTCCTGTTCCATGTTCTCCATAAATTAATAGAGGATATAAAAGATCTTTAATTTGATTTATTTGTTGCACAAGCTCTAAAAATAGATAGCTTTGGCCAATTATTTTTGGATTTGTATTGATACTTGAATTTTCTAAATTTAAATTTGTTTGATCGATATTTTTTTTATTATTTAAAAATTTTATTTTAGTTAAAATTTCGTCCAAGTTTAGAGGCTTTTCTATAAAATCCAGAGCTCCCTTTTTAAGACATTCAATTGCTATGGATATATTTCCAAATCCTGAAATCATAATAACATTTATATTTGGATATTCTTTTTTAATTTGTTCCAATGTTTTTATTCCATTGCAATTGGGCATAAAAATATCCAATAATACCAAATCGGGAATAAGTTTTCCTATTAGATCAATACTTTTATTGCCGTCATTAAGCGTTTCAACTTGATAACCTTCATCAGATAAAATATCATTTAAGCTTTTTAATATTGGCTGTTCATCATCAATAACAAGTATTAGTGGATCATTGTTCATGCTAATATACCTTTGTAATTGGTCCTTCTTCCAAGCCGCGTATAAATTGATAAATATATGGATTTTGACAATCCCAAATATTTTCAGTAGGTCCTGTATAAATTATTTTCCCCTCATGCAACATTGCAACCGTTTTTGCATATTTAAATATTTCAATATCATGAGATATGACAATTGTGGTTGCATTTAGATCTTCATGTGTTTTTTTAATCAATTCATGAATAAGTTTTACAGTAATTGGATCCAGGCCTGTAGTTGGTTCATCATAAATCAGTATTTGAGGGCTAAGCATTAGTGTTCTTGCCAGTCCAACTCTTTTTTTCATGCCGCCTGAAAGCTCAGCAGGATATTTATACAAAACATCTTCACCCAAACCCACACTTTTTAATCTTCTAATTACTTCAGGTAAAACTTGATCTTGCGAATAGTCATTTTCAAGTAATGTTATACCTATATTTTCAAATACATTTAGAGAGTCCAATAAGGCTGCAAACTGAAAAACATAACCGCATTTTTTGTAAACTTCTTGTAATTCTATTTTTGTTAATTTAGAAATATTTTGGCCATCTATTATAATTTCGCCTGCATCAGGTTTTATTAGCCCTATTATTTGTTTTAGTAGGACAGATTTTCCCTCACCTGATCTACCAATGATGGCTAAAAAATCATTATTTTTGATAGTGAGATCAAGCCCTCTTGTTATTTTTTTATCGCCAAATGATTTTGTTAAATTTTTTATTTCTATCATATTTTCACCATTAAAACATAAGCGCTGTTAATATATAATCTGCAATAAATATTATAACGTTTGCAAGAACAACGCTTTGTGTGGTTGAAATACCAACGCCTTTAGCTCCTCCGGTTGTTGTGTAGCCTTTATAAGTACTCACCAGCGAAAGAAGTAAGCCAAAAAATACTGCTTTAATTATGCCATTTGTTATATCGGAGAATACTACACTTTCTTTGATTGCCTCTGTATACATTTCAGAACTAATGCCAAGAACATAAACGGACATAAAATAACCGGCAAGTATTCCACAAAGTGAGCAAAATATAGATAAAAAAGGTATTATAATAGTTGATGCAAATATTCTTGGAACAATCAGATATTGTTTTACATCTATACAAAGAGTTTGTAATGCGTCAATTTGTTCTGTTATTCGCATCGTCCCTATTATAATACCTTTTTTATCTATATTTT
>JAHIKO010000017.1 GCA_018897535.1 Candidatus Dependentiae bacterium | reverse complement strand
GCTCACATTCCAAAATAGTCCCCACAACTAATTTTACTTTTGCAAAGTCATCGATGGTTATAAAATCATCTACTACATTTGTCTCCTCTTTTTTTAAAAGATCAGCCTTATTGGTATCCACCGTACCCTCCGGTCTTATAAATAACTGTCCATCCAATTTTTTCAAAACAAATTTTTTATTCCAAATATTTGATCTTAAATCAATTTCATAATTATTATTCAAATCAAAATTATGTCCAATAGAAGTCAAAAGCTCTTCCATTTTTTTAGGCATTACAGGCCATAAAAGAATCCCTATTGAGTATAGGCTATGTAATACAGCATAAATAACTTCTGCAAATAATTCTTTATCTTGCTTGACTAAAGCCCAAGGCTTTTGATCATGGAAAAAGGCATTAACATCTGAAATAAATTTCCATAACTCAGAAAGAGCTACATGAAAATTATAATGATTCATTTCATCGGAAAATATTCTAAAAGCTTCTTCACATCTAGTTTTTAATGCTATAGTCTTTGCCTCTAAAACATCCGGCGCCATAACTTGAGTCAAATTATTATTTAAAGCTAAAGTTAAAGTTCTATTTAAAAGATTTCCCAAATTATTTGCCAAATCTGAAGCAATTCTATTTTCAAGATCTTTTATTTCAAAATGGCCATCCTGATTTATTGGCATCTGACGCAATAAATAATATCTAATTTGTTCAACACCATATAATTTTGCAAGTTCAACAGGATCTGCTGCATTACCCATAGATTTGGACATTTTTGCTCCATCGGTCAAAATATAACCATGAACCAAAAGTTTTTTAGGCAAAACAATATTGGCAGACATCAAAAAAGAAGGCCAATATACGGCATGAAATCTAACAATATCTTTTGCCATAACTTGTAAATCTGCAGGCCAAAATTGATTAAATAAATTTTCGTCTTCTTTTTTATCAGAGCCAAATCCAATAGCACTGATATAATTTGTTAATGCATCTGTCCATACATATGCCGTATGTGTAGAATCCCAAGGTAATTGGATACCCCACTTAATATTTTTTCTTGAAATACTTAAATCTTTTAATCCCGATTTAACAAAAGAAATTACTTCGTTTAATTTTTCTTTAGGTGTTATAAAATTAGGATTTTTTTCATAAAATTCCAATAGTCTGTCCTGATAAGCAGAAAGTCTAAAAAAATAACTTTCTTCTTGGAGCTCTTTTAATTTTCTATTGCATGATGGACAAAGATAACAACCGTCAGAATCTTTTTTTATTTCAGAATTTATTGTTACATATGTTTCACACGGAACACAGTACCAGCCGGAATATGTAGATTTATAAATATCACCATTTTCATACATAATATTTAAAATCTTTATAACTGCTTGTTCATGTTTTTTATCTGTTGTTCTTATGAATTGATCATATTCAAGTTCAAATAATTGCCATACGTTTTTAAACGCAGGGATCATTGTATCAACAAATTTTTTAGGCTCTAAATTATTTTTTACAGCGGCTTCTTCTACTTTTTGACCATGCTCATCGGTACCTGTAAGAAAATATGTTTTTTTGCCTAAAATTTTATTCCAACGAGAAACCGTATCCGCAATTAAAGTAGAATACAAAGTTCCAAGATGCGGCTTACTATTAACGTAATAAATTGGAGTTGTTACATAAAATTTATTTTTATTCATTTTATTTTATCCATTTAAAAAATCTATTTAAACGAACAGATTTTGTCCAAAAATCTATTGGATGTTTTAGTAACTCAAAAATCCACAATGCTTCTTCACTATCAACAGAATAGATGATAAAGCTTGCTCTGCCATGAATTAATTTTTCATCAAGAAGGCCCCAAAATCTACTATCTCTGCTGTTTTTACGACTATCGCCCATAACCCAATAATTACCATGTGGAATTGTAATCGGTCCAAACTCATCAACACTATGGCCAGACTGATCATACTCATACTCAGGAGAATAAGCATATTTTAAAAATGGAGTATTATCAGCTCGTCTTATTATATTTTTAGAATCCATATTATAAAAAGGCTGATTGGATAAAGATTTAGATGGATCATATGTATAATTAACAATTTTAAGAGTCTTTCTTAAGAAACTTGGTATAACAAACGGGCCAAAAGATTCAAACGGAATTAATCCTGTTGATTTTATAAGACGTATCAATGGATATGGATTAACATACAAAGATTCATCAAGTTTTTCACCATTACGATATATTACAGTTTTACCGTCTTCAATTCTACCTTCAATTGTATCACCGGGAATTGCTATAACTCTTTTTACCCAATTATCCGGACCGGAGCCAAGACCTAAGAGTGAAATTGGAAATCCTATATATTTTTGCCAAAAATAATTAATACTATTTGATTTATCATATATAAATTCAGGATTATCAAAAATTACACAATCGCCACGATTTACTTTATTGAAAAAATAAATCATTTTATTTCCCCAAATCCTATCACCAACCAAAATTGTTTTTTCAGCAGAACCCGTTGGAACATGATAAAGACCAAAAATATATGTGCGCAATACAAAAACCAACGCACCAGCAAAAACTATCGATTCAACCCACTGTCTCCAGACAGGTTTTGTAATATCGTACAGTTTTTTATATAATTTTTTAAACTCTTTTATCTTTTTCTTTAATGTAACCTTTACAGGTTCACCTTCAACTGTTGATACAAATTCTTCATCTATCTCTTTTGATAAAGCCTCAACTTTTTCAAACAAATTTAACGCATTTTTATGTAATTCCAAATCACTTTTTAATGCAAATTTTTTAATAACATTTTTATAATAATCTTTTTTTTCTTTAAATTTTATATTAATTTTGTCAAAATTTTCTTTCAAATTGTTCATTTCAATTCCTATCTTTTTTTGTAAGCTGAACTTCCAGCCACATATCATCAATTTTTTTCATATCCATTTCATTGTCCAATAAATATAATTTGGCAAAAGTTTTATCATCCGGATAAAACGAATTATTTTTTAAAAACCTTGGATTTGCCATCTTATAAGCTAATTCATTGGATGGATTGTAACCATACTTTTCACTATTATAAAAAATAATATCTTTAGATATTAAATAGTCTATAAATTTATGAACCAAATCAATTTTATTACTTTCTTTTGGAATTACCAAATTATCAATCAATAAAATAGATCCTTGATCTGGAATCACATAATCATACTTATCACTTAATTCCAAAACTTTTTTTGCAAATGCACTTGACGTGACAGCTAATGGCACCACGTCGGAAAATAAATAATATTGCAAACTTGAGAGCATATAAATTTCAACCCATTCTTTTTGATTTGTAAGAATATTTTTTATTTTTTCCAATTCTAAATGAGTTAACTTATCAGTTCGACCAAGTAAATAAATAGCTGCCATCATAAAAGCTTCTTTGGAACTATCTATCATACATATTTTAAATTTCAAATCATTTGGTTTATTAAAAATAATGTCCCAATTTATATTAAAATTTCTGCACTTTTCTTTATTAAAAACTATACCATCAGTGGACCAGAAATATGGGATGGAATATGAATTATTTTTATCAAAATACTTTCCAATTAAACGTCTATCCAAATATTTAAAATTAGATATTTTTTTTGTATCAATTTTTGCTAAAAGATCTTGCTGAACAAGCAATTCAACCCAACTATCTGAAGGAGTTATCAAATCATAACCTTTTCCACGACTGATTTTAAATTTAGCGTAAAGCTCTTCATTTGTAT
>JAHIKO010000016.1 GCA_018897535.1 Candidatus Dependentiae bacterium | reverse complement strand
CTTATAAGTGATATTGCAGAAACGTTAGAAACTCATGCAACATGTTATGAACTTCTATAGACTTTAAATTTTCAAGTTTAATAGCTGAATTGATATCAAGATCACCTATTTTAGTTCTTAGAAGTTCATAACATGTTGCATGAGTTTCTAACGTTTCTGCAATATCATTTATAAGTGATCTAATATATGTTCCCTTTGATACATGAACTTTAATTGTAAAATTTGGATGTTTATATTCTAATAATTCTATATTATAAATATTAACAATTCGTTTTTTGTCGTTTGCAAGCTTTTCCAATTCTTGTTCGCTTAACTTCTTTTCTCGTGCCAGTTTATAGAGCGTTTTGCCTTGAAATTTTAAAGCAGAATAAATTGGTGGCGTTTGTGCATATTCGCCTTTAAAATTATTGATTATATCTGTTAATTTTATATCTGGAATTTGATTAAAATTTTCTGATTTTATAATTTTACCGGTGTGATCCAATGTATCTGTAAGTTCACCAAGTTTTCCTGTTGCAATATATTCTTTATCTGCATTTAAGAATAAAGAAATTTTTTTTGTTGATTCCCTTCCTATTGCAATTATTAATAATCCTTGAGCAAAATTATCAAGAGTTCCGGTGTGTCCTATTTTAATTTTTTTATTAATTATTCTTTTTATAATTCTTATGCAATCATAGGAACTATAATTTATTGGTTTGTTTATTAATAAAAAACCGTTTATATTATTTTCGTTTAGCATATATTTTTATACTTTAAATTTTTATACCTAACTTACTTAGTTAAAATAGAGGGTTTTAATGAAAAAGGCCAGGATTTTATGGGTGTTATTTGGAGTTATTGTTGTTTGTATTTTTTGTAATTTAACTTTTTTTAAAGAAACTGCCGTTTTTATAGGTTCTTTTTTTTCAAAACCAAAATCTGTTGGAGCTGTAATTCCAAGTTCCAGTTTTTTAGCTATGGAAATTACAAAATATATAAATAATGATAAGGGTCCAATCAAAATTCTTGAAGTTGGAGCCGGAACGGGAGTTATTACTTCAAAAATTGCAGAAAAACTTGGGCCCAGCGATCAATTTGATGTAGTGGAACTAGACCAAGATTTTTGTAAAATACTTAAAGAAAAATTTAAAAATAATTCTAATATAAATATTAACTGTGAGTCTATATTGGATTGGTCGCCAGATTATGGGTATGATTACATAATTTCTGGATTGCCATTTAATTCATTTTCATCAGATTTTTTGCATAAAATTTTGAACAAATATAGAAGTTTAATATTACCCGGTGGCATAATTTCTTATTTTGAGTATATTGCTTTGGCTAAAGTAAAATTATTTTTTCTATTTGGCCAAGATAAAAATAATTTTGAACAAACGATTACCACAACAACAAATTTTTTGAGTCAATTTGAATTTGAATCAAAAAAGATTTTTGCAAATATTCCACCGGCTTATGTACATCATTTATTGGTAGATTGAATTATAAATTTTGATACAAAATTTCTAGCTGTTTTTTAATCATATTTAATTTTTCAAAAAGTGCTTTTGTCTCTATATTTGAGCTATTTTGTGCTTCCGTTTTTGTAAACTCTTGTTTTATCGCAGGTTTGATTTCTTTTAGGTTATTTAATTGATTTTTAGCACCTGGAATCGTAAATTTTTTTTCATATAAAAGTTCTTTTATATATGTAAAACGATCCAGATCTTCTTGCGTATAAAATCTTTGGCCACCGCCGGATCTGTCAGATTTAAGATCAAATTCCTTTTCCCAAAATCTTATTACAAATTTTTTAACATCCAATTTATCAGCTAGTTCCCCGATTCGGAACTTCCGTTGGTTCATATTTAATTTTTGTTCCACTTTTTATTTCTCCCTTTTTTGAAAAAATCATTAATACTTGATTTGATTTTACCAAATCTGATTCTGAAATTTGAATTTTTTTAATAAAACAGTCGGTATGGGCCTTTAATTCATTCTCCATCTTCATAGATTCTATTGATAATAATGTTTGATTTTTTTTGATAAAATCGTTTTCTTTAAAATTTATTTTAATAACTCGTCCCGAGATTGGTGAGATTAATTTTTCTTGGAAAGAATCTTTTTGAGAATCTAATTTTGCGGGTTCTAATAAAAGGTTATTTTTAGTACTTATGATAAATTTTTTTTTAAAATTATATATGTAAACACTAAATTCGTATTGAGACAATTGCTTTACATATCCATTATATAGTGTGTTGTTTATTTTAATTATAATTTTGTTTTCATGGTCGAAATGTTTGAATATTTCGATTTGCTTTCCATTTATTTCTATAGAATTTTGTTTATTAATTTGTATATTATGTTGTGTTTTATTAATAAATATTTTGCTTATCGCCATTGTTTTACTTTCCAATTATTTATAGCGTGCAAAATTTTATTATTAAGATTTTGTTTTGTTTTTAATTCATAAAATATTGCGGCGATTTCTTCTTCGGTTAAATTCTCGTTAATATTTATATTTATTTTGTTATCAAAATTGGGTTGATTTTCAGTTATAAACTTTTCCACAAATTGTGTATTTATTTCACCTGCCTGAAATTTTTTATTTTCAAGTATATTTATCAAAAAATTTATATTATTTGATATACCATCTATATTAAATTGTTTTAGTACTGTTAATAAGTTTTTAATTGCAATTGTTCTATCTTTTCCCCAACACGTTATCTTAGCGATCATTGGATCAAAAAGTGTTGATATTTCTTGATTGTTTTCTAAATTATGATCGATTCTTGCAAATGGTAAATGTGGCAACATCAAATTTTTTATAATACCTGTGTTTGGTAAAAAATTGTTATTTGGATCTTCTGAGTAAATTCTACACTCTATTGCATGCTTTTCTCTGGAAATATCGTTTTGATTTAAATTTAATTTATTATTTTGGGCTAAGTTTATTTGTAGCGCAACCAAATCAATTCCTGTAGTTTCTTCGGTGATACTGTGTTCTACTTGCAACCTTGTATTAATTTCCAGAAAATAAAATTTTTCATCAGGCGTTACTATAAATTCTACAGTACCTATATTTTTGTAAGAAATAATTTTTGCTGCGTTTATGGCAGCTTCATAAATTTTATTTAATATTTGTTGTGAAACAAATTTGCATGGAGTTTCTTCAATAATTTTTTGATGTCGTCTTTGTATGGAACATTCTCTTTCATAAAAGTGAATAAAATTTTTGCCATCACCTGCAATTTGTACTTCAATGTGACGTCCATTCTCAATATATTTTTCTATAAGAATTTGGTTTGATTTTGTTAATCTTGAACTTTCAGACTTTACAGTATTAATGGCAGGAATTAATTCGTCAAAATTAAACACTTTTTTTATCGCTTTACCGCCACCGCCAAGAGGGTCTTTAAGAATTAGCGGAAAACTTATTAAATTTGCTATTTTTTCTATATCTTTTTGATTTGTTGCGTGTGTTATAAAATAACCGGGTATAACCGGAATATTGGCACTTAACATTAAATTTCTTGCATTAATTTTATCGCCCATAGATTTTATAATTTCAGGATTTGGACCGATCCAGATTAGGCCTGAATCAATTACTTTTTGAGCAAAAGTATAGTTTTCAGATAAAAAACCATATCCGGGATGTATTGCATCAGCGTTTAATTTTTTAGCAATATTTATAATTTCATCTTGTTCAAGATATGCACTTGCTCCGCATTTTGATAATTCATGATTTTCATCTGATTCATAAATGTATTGTAGCTTAATGTCTTCTTTGCTGTAAATAGAAGCTGTTTTTATATTCAACGTTTTGCATGTAAATATTATTCTGCTAGCAATTTCAGATCTATTGGCGATTAATATTTTATTAATTTTTTTCATAATATCTAATTTATAAATTTTATTTGATAATAAAAAGTAATTATAAATTAGATTTTTTATTTTGATAGAGATTAATAATAAATATAAAAGGTGATTAATTTTT
>JAHIKO010000015.1 GCA_018897535.1 Candidatus Dependentiae bacterium | reverse complement strand
TAATGTTTTTAGATATTTTTTTTCTCTCATTACCCTTCTCCAATTTTCTAAAATTTACTTTCCGAAATTTCTTTCTATATCCTGAAAATCATCTAAGCATTTTTGCAAAATCTCATCAGTAATATCCGGCCAAAAAATATCTAAAAACATTAATTCCGAATAAGCGCTCTGATAAAGTAAAAAATTACTAAGTCTTGCTCTTTTGCTTGTTCTTATTATTAATTCCGGTTCAGGAATATCCTTTGTCCAAAGATAGTCTGAAAAATTTTTTTCATTTAAGCTATCAATATCTAAAAGACCTGATTTTACTTTTTCTACAATATCTTTTACAGCATGAATAATTTCACGCTTTCCACCATAACAAAAAAGTAAGTTCAAATTTAATCTATCAAATTTTTTTGTTTGTTCTTCAAGTGATTCTATTGAATCAACAAGCTCTTTTGGAAAAACAGATTTATCACCGATAAATCTAACTCTAATTTGATTATCTACAAATTCTTTAAGCTGATTTTTTGTTTGTTCCAATAACAACTGAAATAAATAATTCTTTTCATCTTCCGGCCTATTAAAATTTTCCAAAGAAAACGTATAAAACGAAAGATATTTTATACCGCGTTCCATACAAAATTTTATGGTTCTTTTAAATGCATCCATGCCAAATTTATGGCCCATTATGGATTTTAATTTATTTTGTTTAGCCCAACGACGATTTCCGTCAGGAATTATGGCCAAATGTTGTAACATAATAGCTCTCCAATAAATAGCACATTATTTAACAGAAATAATATGTCATATATTGAAATTTTTATCAAAAATAGCTTTTTTAGCCGCTCACATATTTACTATTTGACATTCGAGCAATAAACATTTACTATAAACAGTCACTAAAATTATCCCTTTATATCAGCAAAAAAACAGGTTTTTTTAGCTTTTTATATTAAAAAACATAAGAAAGGTGTAAATTTTAGTTGTTGGGGGAAAAAATATTATGAAAAAAGAAAAAATGAACAAAATCTCTTTATTTGAATCAAAAATTAAGGCCGTTATTTTTGATATGGACGGCACAATTATTGATACAGAACACGTTTGGCAAAAAGTTATTTATGACTTCTTGGCAAAAAGAGGAATTACTCAATTAACTGAAGATCAAAAAGTTATTTTAAAAAATACTGCCGGAGGCGGATTGCCTCAAGCAGCATCATTTTTTAAGCAATCTTTTAATTTTCAAGAATCATTGGAAGAATTAATAGAAGAAAAAGTAAAAATGTCCGTAGAATATATGCAAAAATATCCTATTAATTTTATTAATGGATTTGAAAATTTTCACAATCTTTTGAAAAAAAATCATATTCCAACAAGTGTTGGAACAAATGCGAGTATTCCAACATTAGAATTGCTTTCCCAAAAATTAGATTTTAAAAAATTTTTCGGATCAAATATATATTCTATGGAACATGTTGGAAGAAAAGCAAAACCTGATCCTGCAGTTTTTTTACATGCAGCAGAAAAATTAAATGTAAAACCTGAAGAATGTTTGGTTTTTGAAGATTCCATTTCAGGATTTAGCGCTGCTAAAAAAGCCGGCATGACTCTTGTTGCTATCAAAAACGATCAAAATAAAGATATTTTATATCATGCAGATTTTGCAATAGATGATTACACTCAAGCTGATGAAATTCTAAAAAAAGTATCCAAAAAATAATTCATAAATATATTATTTTCTAAAATTTAATGTTAATATTTTCAACATTAGATATAAATTTTTAACCAAGTTTATTATTCGAAAATTTATGAAAAAAATATTTTTTTTTACTTTAGCTATAATCAGTTTGTATAAAAATATATTAATTGGGAATGAATCAATGAACAAAGCACAAACAGACAAAAAATGGTTTTTAGAAGTTTTAAACAATAACACTCTTATTACAAAATTAAAACAAATAAAAATTATTATTACAGATATAGACGGTTGTCTTACAGATGCAAGTCTTATGCTAGCTGAAAGCCAATATTTACAAGATACAGATTACTCAAAATTTAAGGGTAAAAGTTTTTGCGTTCAAGATGGTTTTGGAATTAGCACAGCAATAAAAAATAATTTAATAAAAATTGCTTTTATTTCAGGTAGAACTGACGAAGCTACAAAAATCAGAGCAAAAATGCTTGGCATTCCGGATGATTTGTGTTTTACAGGTATTGATAATAATAAAATTGAAAAAATTAAATTAATTCAAAATAAATATAATATTTCAAAAGAAGAAATTTTATATTTTGGCGATGATCTTTTAGATTTTCAAACAGTTGATGCTACCGGAATTATGACATGCCCGGCAAATACACTTTTTTATTTTCAAAATCAAGCTGATTTAATAATTCCAAGAGTTGGCGGAAATGGAGCATTTAGAATTTTGCTTGATTTAGTTTTATATGTTCAAAATAAACATTTTGCACAAGAATTTATAGATAAAAGTTTAAAATAAAAAAAGGGCTGTTTAATCACAGCCCTTTTTTTATTTTAATAGATTTATTTGATATTTATTCTCTCACCTTGAACATCAACATTAAATTCTTTTTTGTTTTCGTTTTCAAGAATCTTTATAGCTAATGGGTTTACAATATAACTTTCTATAGCTCTTTTTAAAGGTCTAGCCCCAAATTCTTGAGTAAAACCAATCTCTGCCAATTTTTTAATTACACTTTCATGTATATTTAAATTTATACTTTTTTCTTTTAATCGCTCTTTTAATCTATTTAATTGCACCAAAACAATATCTTTAATATTTTCTTTTGTTAAAGAATTAAAATAAACAATATCATCAATTCTATTTATAAATTCAGGTCTAAAATATTTAAACAACAAAGAATCTATTTCTTTTTTTACTTTATCATCAACAAATCCGGCTTTTAAAATTATATCCGAACCAATATTTGAGGTCATAATAATAATACAATTTTTAAACGAAACAGTTCTACCTTGAGAATCGGTAAGCCGTCCATCATCTAAAATTTGTAAAAATAAATTAAATACATCTGGATGTGCTTTTTCTATTTCATCAATTAACAAAACGGAATATGGATGTTTTCTAACACTTTCCGTCAACTGCCCACCCTCTTCATATCCAACATAACCCGGAGGAGCACCAATTAAACGAGCAACAGAATGCTTTTCCATATATTCGGACATATCAATTCTAATTAATTTATTTTCATCATTAAATAAAAATGATGCCAAAGTTTTTGCAACTTCAGTTTTTCCAACACCGGTCGGTCCTAAAAATAAAAATGAACCAATTGGCTTATTTTGTTCAGCAATGCCGGCTCTATGCACACGAATTCTATTCGCAACAAGTTTAATAGCCTGATCTTGAGCAACAACTCGTTTTTTAAGTTCATCTTCCATGTCTATTAATTTTTGGCTTTCGTCTTTTTTTAATCTTTCAACAGGAATTTTAACCCAACGAGAAAGCACTGTTGCTATATCATCTTCATCAACTTCTTCTTTTATTAAATGCGATTTTAAATTTTTTAATTTACTCTGTTCTTGTTCCAATTCTTTTTCCAATTCAACAAGTTTTCCATATTTCAATCTTGACGCTTTATCAAAATCACCGTCTCTTTCAGCGTTTGCATATTCTACTTTAGTTTTTTCTATATCAGATTTTATTTTTTGAATGCGTTCAAGTGGTTCTTTTTCTGATTTCCATATTTTTAATAGTTCTTTATTCTTCTCTTTAAGATTAGCCAATTCTTTTTTTGTTTCTTTTAACCTTTCTTGAGATTTTTCATCTTTTTCCTTTTCAAGCGCCACCTTCTCTATTTCCAAAGTTCTTATTTCTCTTTCCAGCTTATCAATATCTTCAGGTCTTGAATCGATGGACATTTTTACCAAAGAAGCAGCTTCATCAACAAGGTCTATGGCTTTATCCGGCAAAAATCTATCTGAAATCATTGAAGCTGAAAGTTGTGCTGCTTTAACCAATGCAGAATCTTTAATACGAATTCCATGATGCAATTCATATTTTTCTTTTATTCCACGCAAAATTGAAATTGTATCTTCAATTGATGGTTCTTCAACCAAAACAGGCTGAAATCTTCGCTCGAGAGCAGCATCTTTTTCTATATATTTTTTATATTCCTGAGTAGTCGTGGCTCCAACACAATGTAACATTCCACGCGCTAATGCCGGTTTTAATAAATTTGAAGCATCCATTCCACCGCCGGCAGCCCCAGCCCCTACAAGCATATGAAGTTCATCAATAAATAAAATTATTGAATCTTTTGATTTTTCAATATCTGTAAGTATTGCCTTTAATCTTTCTTCAAATTCTCCCCTAAATTTAGTTCCCGCAATTAAAGCTCCCATATCAAGAGATAATATTTTATTATTACGCAAACTTTCGGGCACATCGTTATTTACAATTCGCTGGGCAATTCCTTCAACTATTGCAGTTTTACCAACACCGGGATCACCAACAAGTACCGGATTATTTTTTGTACGCCTGGAAAGTATCTGAACAACTCTACGAATTTCGTCATTGCGGCCAATTACAGGATCCAACTTTCCATCTTTGGCCAATTTTGTCATATCTGAACAATATTTATCCAAAGCTTTATATTGATTTTCCACATTTTGATTTTTCACAGATTCCCCCTGCCTTAAATCATCAACCCATTTTTTTATATTTTTATAATTAAAATTATTATTTTTCAAAAAGTTTATAATTGCAACCGGTAAAAGATCTGTTTTCGAAAATACCAATAATGCAACATCCAAACTTATAAATTCATCACCAAATTCTTTTGCAAAATTTTGACATTCAGATAAAAATTTTTGTAAAGAATAGTCAACTGAAGGCTGCCCTCCGGATATTTTTGGAATGCGTTCAAACTCAATTCCAATTAAACTTTGTAATTCTTGTATATCTATATTTAAATCGTTAAAAGCCGATATGCAAAAATCATTATTCAATGCTGCACTTAAAAAATGTAACGTTTGAATTGTTGAATGATTATGCTGAGTTGCAATTAAAACAGCATCATTTAAAACATGGGCAAACGAATTTGTAAAATTATTCTCGTTCATTTTAAACCCCTACTAACTAACTACTAATTAAAATTTATAAATATCAAAAAATTACAACACCATAAAGATATGTTAAATTAAAATATTATGAAAAAAAACAAAATAATTTTTATAACATTTTTGGCTTTTACAGCTATTTTATTATTATTTTTTCTTGTTAAAAAAAACAAATTTAAAAACAACAAAAATATAATTAAGCAAGCTCAAACTTTAACCGATATAAAAATAGAAAAATTTAAATTACAAAAATTTTTTTCTAAAAAAGACACTACTCTTATTATAATTGCTGATTCCGGAGAGATTTGCAGAGAATCGCAAACAGCATCTTGTAAAAATGTAAAAACAAAATTTATAAATAAAAATAAAAAAATGGCCACGTTAAAATCAAATCAAGCTTTTTTTGATATAAAAAATAATACCGTTAAACTTTTAGGAAATGTAAAAAGTAAAATTTTAAACAATTCGGCAAGCAACAACCAAATCTACTGATTCCGGAAATTCTTTGAATAAAACAGTCGCAGCATTACTCACTGTTGCTCCCGTTGTAAAAAGATCATCAATAATTAATATTTTTTTATCTTTTAATAAATATTTATTTTTATATTTATCTTTAATATCAAATGCATTTTTAAGATTTAAATATTTATCTTTAACGGAAAGTGTTGATTGATAATAAGTCTTTTTATTTCTTTTTAAAATATCCAAAACCGGAATATTTAATAATTTTGAAAGTTCTTTCGCTATAACTTCAGATTGATTATAACCACGTTTCGCATAACGAGACCAGTGTAATGGAATTGGAACCAAATAATCAAGTTGCAGATTTTTTATAATAGTTTTTTTATACATAACAAAAGCTAAATTTTTACAAAAAACAACATTTTTAGAATAAAATTTTTCAAACATAAGTTTTTTTAATGGATCGGAATAAGAACTTGCAAGGCTCCCTCGGGTTTTTATTGGAAACCCCCGCTATTTCATTTTCTCCCAACAGCAAACTCTAACTGGACAAACCCCGGAACAATATATTAATATTGCGCCAGCCTTAAGGTCTTCCAAAGGAGATGGACCTTAAGGAGGATCTTCACTTTCCCAATTCCTGCTGAGTATTGAAAGGGTGTGTAAAACAAATGATTACCAATTTTCTGACGAAAATATTCGGAAGCCAGAACGAGCGGGATCTTAAAAAGATTCAGCCCTTAGTAGTATCCATCAATGAACTTGAACCCGAAATAAAAGCATTAACGGATGAAGATATTAGAGCCAGGACATTTTTATTCAAACAGCGAATTGAAAACGGAGAACCCCTGGATGATTTGATTCCCGAGACCTTTGCTGTGGTGCGGGAAGCTTCCCGGCGGGCTCTCAACATGCGCCATTTTGACGTTCAGCTCATTGGCGGCATTGTTCTGCACCAGGGCCGGATTGCTGAAATGAAAACCGGTGAAGGCAAAACCCTGGTGGCGACGCTTCCCGGTTACTTGAACGCTCTGACCGGCAAAGGGGTCCATGTGGTGAC
>JAHIKO010000014.1 GCA_018897535.1 Candidatus Dependentiae bacterium | reverse complement strand
TACTGCTAAAATCCAAGTATGGCGAATCTATCTGAAATGGATCACCTGCTATTATAATTTTAGTACCTTCGCCGGCACGGCTTATTATTGTTTTAACTTCATGCGGATTTAAGTTTTGTACTTCATCTATAAAAACAAACTGGTATGGAATGGATCTTCCACGCATGTAAGTTATAGCTTCAAGACTTAAAACGCCGCGTTGCTGTAACATTTCTACCGGTGAATCAATTACATGTTTTTTATGCTTTTTTAATATTTCTTTATCTTTCTTTTTTGTTACAAAGCCTGATTGATCATCATCATAAGAGTCTATCTGGCTATAAATATATTCCAAATTATCGTAAACCGGCTGCATCCAATATCTTAATTTTTCTTGCATTTCACCGGGTAAATACCCAATATCTGCGCCTAAAGCTATAACCGGTCGCGTGATTAAAAATTTTCTATAAAGATGTTCATTTATAACTTTATGTAAACCCATTAAAAGAGTTAAAAAAGTTTTACCTGTTCCGGCACCACCAACTAAACTTACAATTTTTACGTCATCATCTCTTAGTAAATCCATAGCCATTAATTGCTGTATGTTTTTTGCACCAAAATGGGAAACTATTTTTGTATTTAAAACTTCTTTAAAATTTTTTCCACCTAAAAATCTGAAGAGCTTATAATTTTCAGGATTATTATCGCTTTCAAGAATTATAAATTCATTGGGTGATAGATTTTTTGTAGTTAGATTATTATCAGTTAGCACAGATTCAATTGAATTTATAGTAGTTTGTCTTAGCGTATTTGCTAAAATTGGCAATCTTATCCAGCCCTTATAAAAATCTTCTGTTGAAACCGATTCAACTTCATAATCTTCGGCATCAAGCCCTAGCGCGTCAGCTTTTACTCGAGCGTTAATATCTTTTGTAACAAATGTAACTTCAAAACCATCTTTTTGCAGTATTAAAGCTGTTTTTATTATTAAATTATCTGCAAGATCGCCGATTAATTCTTCGTTTTCTTCAAGCTTTGGTGTTTCTATTATTTTTAATATTGTTTTGGTGCCGTTTGTAATTTCAACACCGTCACTTAAACATCCTTTTTCTCTTAATTCATCTATGG
Source organism: Candidatus Dependentiae bacterium (assembly GCA_018897535.1). NCBI lineage: Bacteria > Candidatus Babelota bacterium. The sequence goes on along the minus strand of JAHIKO010000014.1, from coordinate 2,198 downwards.
ATCTTATTATGTGTCTTGCATTTCGACCAATTTCGCCTTGATCTTTTTTAAATGCATCCAACTCTTCTAAAACCACAAATGGAATTACAACGACAACACCCTTGAAATGAAAAATAGATTTACTGTCATGCAGTAAAACGTTAGTATCTAAAACGAAAACTCTATTGGGACGGAATTCGTTATTCAAAGTAACCTCATTTTTTATGTTATCTGCCCGTCCTTTTACCATATTGGTACTCCTTTATGTTTTATATAAATTGAAAGATTATAAAACTAAATTAATGTTATCATGAACGTTATTTTTTAATCAATTTTTGTTTTTCAAATTTTAAATAACATGTATTATACAATATTCAATTTTAAAATTAAGATTTATACAGAAGGATTTTTTTTATGAATTTTTTTAAAAAAATAATATTTGGTGTTTTATCATTGAGTTTTTATGCAAATCTATCATTTGCCATTATGGATCGATATAAAGATAATTATATATTTGAAATTCCTGAAAGAGGTGAAGCTGAATCGGCTTTTGATTATGAACAAAAAATTTGTGGGCTTTTGAGTGAAAAGAAAATAACATATTTTACCTGGGCTGCGGCAAATGGTCGTGATGATATCATTAAAATGTATAATCATGCATATAAAAAAAATATAAACGATTTTTGGTGTGAAGAAAAAGATTTTAAATATAAAGTAGCTATTGACGAAAAACATCCAATTTATTTTAAACCAAATTTTTTTTTGTTTTCAGAAACGGATAATTATAACTTTTTGAATAATCGTATTTTAAGATTAGGGCCTCCAATTCCTAAAATTGATGCAAAAGATGGCTATGGGCATACACCGTTGATGGTTGCAGCCATATTTGGACGATTTGATGTTGTTAAAAATTTAATTAAGATTGGTGCAGACTCTTATAAACAGAGTTTTTCAGGCAGAACAGCACTTCTTTATGCTGCAATGTTTAACAATGCCGATATTTTTAAATTATTAGTGAATTACCGTGAAAAGTGTGTTAATAAAATAATGGATTTGGATGAATTTGATCTTGACGGTAATAATGCATTAATTTTTGCAACACTTCACGGAAATATTGATCTTATTATCTATTTAATAGAAAAAACAGAATTATATTCCACAAAATGTAGTTTGGATTTGGACAAAAAAAACAAACAAGGTTTTACAGCATTAAGCTATGCTCGAAAAAAAGGATTTAAAGAAATTGAAAATATTTTGAAAAAATATGGTGCTTTAGATGAAAAAATTTATTTACGAAAAAAAAGAACGAAAGAAAATATTAAAATTGATGATAAAAATCAGCTAAAAAAACGTAAATATCGACAAAAAACGTAATGTTGACGACTTGAATGATTTTTTGCTTTTCAATTTTGAAATTAAGATGTATCATTCGGAGTACACGTTAAGTTTTAATTTATTTTTTTGTTTGTAGGGAGCATTTATGAAAAAAAATGAAAAGCTGGATAATATCAGACACTCTGCAGCTCATTTATTGGCTCAAGCAGTGTTGGAACTATTTCCTGGTACTAAATTGACTATTGGCCCTACAACAGAAACAGGTTTCTTTTACGACTTTTTACCACCGAGAACTTTTACTGAAGATGATTTGCCTGAAATAGAAGCAAAAATGCATGAACTTTCAGAAAAAAATTATAAAATTGAAGGTAAACAAGTCGCTAAAGACGAAGCATATAAATTTTTTGCCGGAAATGAATTCAAAAAAGAATTAATTGATGGAATTACAGATAAAACTGTCGGAATTTATTGCCAGGGAAATTTTTGTGATCTTTGCAAAGGTGGACACGTTGAATCTACCGGTCAGTTAAAATATTTCAAGCTTACAAGCGTTGCCGGATCATACTGGCGAGCTGACAAGAAAAATACTGCATTACAAAGAATTTATGGTATTGCTTTTGAAACTGAAAAAGATTTGAAAGACTATTTAACTCAAATAGAAGAAGCTCAAAAATACGATCACAGAAAATTAGGTAAAGAGCTTGAATTATTCTCTTTTCATCAAGAAGCACCCGGATCTGCATTTTTTTTAGACAAAGGATTAAAAGTCTTTAATAAACTTGTCGATTATATGCGATTTATGTTAAAACGCGATTATCAAGAAATCAGAACTCCAATGATTTTAAACGAATCATTGTGGCATACTTCCGGGCACTATGAAAATT
>JAHIKO010000013.1 GCA_018897535.1 Candidatus Dependentiae bacterium | reverse complement strand
TTTGACTAAACTTTACAACTTGAATATTCAAATTTAATTAAAATGGTAAATCGTCTTCAAATGGCTCTTCATCTTTAAGTTTAACTTCACCTGTTGATTCAGAATCTTCTATAGTTTTAGATTTTCTTTTAGAAGGCTTCTCTTCAGATGAAGATTTTGCATGTCTTTCTGTTATTTCTTCTAATTGATTGGCTGTAGCAACAACTTCTTCAGTTGAAACTCCTGCCTGATTTGCGCCTAAAAATGTAACTCTGTCGGCAACGATTCCATGCTTACTTCTTTTTTGGCCATCATTATCTGTCCATGAATCAAGTTTTAATCTACCTTCAACCAAAACTAAGCTACCCTTTTTTAAATATTGGTTTGAACTTTCAGCCTGAGGTCCCCAAACATCAACATCAACAAAACAAACTTCCTGAATCATCGAACCGGTTTGTTTATTTTTAAATTGTCTGTTTGACGCAAGACCAAGTCTGCAAACAGCCTGACCGGAAGTTAACTGTTTGTATTCCGGATCTCTTGTTAAATTCCCCATCATTATTACGCGATTATAACTTGCCATAAATTTTCCTTATAATTAATCAAATTAGATAATACAAAAATTAGTTGTAGATTTTAACAGCCAAAAATTTTTTTTACAAACATTTATTTTAACAACATTCATGTTGACATAAATTTTTTTTAATTTTTTCTAAATCTTTTTTTATTTCAAAATAATAATCTTGTTTATTTATAAAAGAATTATAAAGCTTATCAACTTCATTTACTATTAAATTTTCTTTACAATCACCTTGTATAAATTCTTTAAAAACAATTTTTTTTGAAAATAAATTAGGTAGTCCCATGCATTTTATATTTACAACTAACTTGGCAATCCAATATGTAAGCCATGAAGTTTTGTAAATTATAATTGATGGTACGCCAAGTAAAGCTAACTCCAATGAAACCGTTCCTGGTTTTGTAATTGCCAAAATAGATTGTTTTAATTCTCGTTTTTTTTCTTCTTCATCCAAAACAAAAACTATATTTTGCATATAATTTTCTAAATTATATTTATTCAACTCTGTTGTTACAAAGTTTACGTCTAGAGACTTGGCAACAGGAAATATTATTCTAATATCAGGATATTTTGCCAGTATTTTTTTGATTACCCATGATAAAACCGGCATCAATTTTACAATCTCTTGTTTTCTTGATCCCGGCAATATTGCGATTTGATTTTTAACTTCTAAATCAGAATAAATAAAAGCTTTTAAATTTTCACATAATGGGTTACCCAAAAATTGGGCATTAAGACCTCTGGTTTTGTACCAATCAACTTCGAATGGGTACATCACAATTAAATTATCGCAATATTTTTTCAATTTTTTAATTCTATATTCACCCCAAATCCAAACTTGCGGTGGCGATACATAAGTAATTTTTATTTTTTTATTTTTTTTCTTTATTGCTTTTGCAAGCATTAAATTAAATCCGGGAAAATCTACAAGAATTAATTCGTCAAAGTTATTTTCTAAAATATAATTAGTTATTTTTTTTAAGTAACTAAAAATAAATTTAAGTCTTCCCAAAATTTCTACAACGCCGGCAATATTTAATTTATTAAAATCGTCATAAATTATAGCGCCGGCTTGTTGTAAATTTTGTCCACCAACGGCATAAGCCACAATCTCTTCTTTTTCTTTTATTTTATTTAAATACCACCCTGCTGTAATATCGCCGGAAAGTTCTCCGGTAACTATAAATATTTTTTTCATGTTAATTATAATTCTTCCACGCTAGTAGTTTTGCACATTTGTTTTTTTTCTTCTTCAGAATATTCAAGCTCTTTTTTTGCCCCATCAGGTATCTCTTTTAATTCTTTATCTTTATATTTATTTTTTACTAAAATTTTTTTAGTTTCATCCTTTTCATATAGCACAAACCTATTTTCATCGACAATTTTTAATAAATAAGAGACAACCAAAAGAGATCCTAAAGTTATTTTTTTATTTTCTAAAAAAAATTCTTTTGGCCTTTCATATAAATAAAATATTAAATTTTCAAAAATAGTTTTATCTTTTTCAGTTAAAATATCTAAATTTATATGCTGATCTAAATCTAACTGTCCAATTTCAGCCGATAAATTTAATTTAAAAATTAAAACTAAAATAAAAATAAATTTAAAAATTTTATTCATATTATTTTTTAACTCTTTAAGCAAAAATCTTTATTTAAATCTTCTTTTATCTTATTTATAGCATCAAGCTGCGTTTTTAGTTTTATATTAATATTTTGCGCAAGATCTAAACTTGTTCTTAACTGTCCCCTACTTGCCTTTTTGAAGGGTTTATCATTATCAATAATCCCTTCAACGTTTGAAAACATATTTTTTTGAATATCTGCAATTTGAATTTGTAAATCACCAATAATTTTATTAATTTCACCTATTTTTTTATTTAATTCAGACAAATTATTTAAATTTTCTTTTATACTTAACCCTATATCTTCTTTAATTTCAGCTTTTGATGAATTTTTACTATTTTTTGTTTCTGTTATTACAAAATTATCTGCAAATAAATTTAAATTCATAAAAAATAAAACAAATAAAAATAAATATTTAAAACCTATTTTCACATATTGTAAAAAAGCTACAACAGAAAAAATTGTAATTAAAATTAATAAGATATAATAAGTTTTTGCAGGAGCCCAGCCCATAAAACTGCATATAAAAATCCATGAAATAAATAAACACTGAAAAAGTGTTGTTGCTTTACCCCAAATTGTTGGCTGTACTCTAAATTTTATATTTTTATTCATAAGAAAAAATGATCCTAACAATATCGCAAATTCTCGGATCAAAAGTAAAAAAATAAACCAACGTGGAATAATATATAAAGGTGAATTCAAAAAAGCCAACGATGTAAAAACAGAAATTAACAATAACTTATCTGCTATTGGATCTAAAAGCTTTCCTAGATAAGTTTCCTGATTTAAAAATCTAGCCAAAAATCCGTCAAACAAATCGGTTAATGCTGAAATTGCAAATAAAACAAATGCTTTTGTCCATTCCATTTTATATATATTAATTACTATAAATGGCGTTAACAATATTCGGCCAATGGTTAAAAAATTAGAAACAGTCCACCAATTTTTATCTTTAAAAATGTTTTTAAATCTATTCATAAATGTCCAATTTTTAAAAAAATTTAAATTAAATTCATATTTATTATAGTACAAAAATATAGCCTTTGGGTCTAATAATTAAGATAATTTTATAGAAAATATATTTAAAATTTTTTACATTACAAAACTTAGTAAAAATAAAAAAGCCCCGATTAATTCGGGGCATAAAATTATTTTATCATAGCTCTTAATTTTGCAATTCTTTTTTCCATTGGTGGGTGTGTTGAAAAAAGTGCAAATAAATTACTACCGCTAAATGGATATACTATAAAAAGTGATGCCGTGCTGGCTTGAGCATTAGAAATAGGCTCAATCATTCTTTTTGTCGCACTATTTTGTAATTTTTCCAAAGCTGATGCCAAGGCCAATGGATCATAAGAAATTTTAGCCCCGGTTTCATCTGCAAGATATTCTCGGGATCTTGAAATTGCCAATTGAATCAATGTCGCTGCAATCGGCATAAGTATTGCAACAAATATTGCGCTTATTCCGGAACCACGATCTCTTGAATCTCGACTACTTGAAAAAATAAAACTCCAACGAAGCATATCTGCCAAATAAGCGACCGCCATTGCAATAGTAGCAGCAATAGTTGCAATTAAAATATCCCTATTTTTTATATGTGATAATTCATGAGCTAAAACACCTCTTAACTCATGTTCTTCTAAAATTTCCAATATACCTTTAGTAACTGCAACTGAAGCATTTTCCGGATTTCTTCCAGTTGCAAAAGCATTAGCCATGGAACTATCAATATAAAAAAGTTTAGGCATTGGAATTTTAGCATTTATTGAAAGCTCATGAACTATATCATAAATATTTTTATATTTATTTTCATCCAACGGAACAGCTCTATATAATTTTAAAACAATTTTGTCTGAAAAAAAATATGTAATAAAATTTATTAATAAAGAAAATACAAATGCAAAAATTAAACCGTTTCGACCACCAATCCAAACGCTAATTAAAAATAAAATCGCACTCAATGATGCTAAAAATATAACTGTTTTCAATTGATTCCAAAACATATAAAACTCCTAAAGTCTAATCTTTATCTTCGTATTCAATTTCCCAATCATTAAACTCTTTTGAATCATGTTCATCGCTATCAGTAGCTTTATCGTCATCACAACCGCATTCTTTTTTCATATCCAAAAGTATTTTTCCGTCTTTATCCATTTCACTTTTTATCTGATTCTTTTCTACATCAAGCTGTACTTGAGCTGTTTCAAAAAGCTTATTCATCTCTTCTTGCATCTTTTTCATTTTGCCCTGAAGTTTTAATATCATTTGAACTCCTGCAATATTCACGCCCATTTTGTGTGTAAGATTTATAACATGTTCCAATCTATCTACATCTTCTTCAGAAAAAAGTCGTGTATTTCCTTCTGTTCTTTTAGGACAAATAAGACCTTCTTTTTCGTACATTCTTATCGTTTGTTGATGAACCGCAAACATTTTTGACACTACCGAAATAGAATAAAAACCCTTACGCCTTTTCATACAGCAAACCTCACTCTTCTGTTTTTAAAATAGTTAAAAAAGCTTCTTGCGGAAGCTCAACATTACCTACCTGTTTCATTTTTTTCTTACCCTCTTTTTGCTTTTCCAAAAGCTTGCGCTTTCTTGTTATATCACCGCCATAACATTTTGCTATAACATTTTTTCTTAATGCTGAAACAGACTCTCTAGCTATAATTTTAGCACCTATTGCCGCCTGAATTGCAACTTCAAACATTTGTCTTGGGATTACGGATCTTAATTTTTGTGTTAGCTGACGGCCCAAATAATAAGCTTTATCTTCATGCACAACTACAGACAATGCATCAACAGGTTTACCATTTAAAAGCACATTCATTTTTACCAAATTTGCTTCCTGAAATCCGGCAGGCTCATAGTCAAAGCTTGCATATCCGGATGAATATGTTTTTAATTTATCATAAAAATCTATAATAATTTCATTTAACGGCATTTTATATTTTAATATAATTCTATTTTCATCCAAATAAGTCATATCAGTTTGTTCACCTCTACGCTCTTGGCATAGTTGCAAAATAGGACCTAAATATTCTTTTGGGGTGATAATTGTGGCATTTATCATAGGCTCATAGATGATATCTATTTTGGAAGTTTCTGGAAAATCTGAAGCTCGTTCTATTGAAAATTCAGATCCATCAGTTTGTTTAATTCTATACAACACAGTAGGTGAAGTTGCTATAATTGTAAGCCCATATTCTTGTTCTAATCTTTGCTTAAATACATCCATATGTAAAAGCCCTAAAAAGCCACATCGAAATCCAAGACCAAGAGCCACAGAACTCTCTTTTTCTACATGTACGCTCGGATCATTTAATGTTAATTTTTCAATAGCATCACGAACATCTTCATAATCTGAATTATCAACCGGGTAAATACCGGCAAAAACCATAGGCTTTGCAGGTTTAAAACCGGGCAACGCTACAACAGGTTTTTTAGTATGATAAAAAGTATCGCCAACTCGAGCTTCTTTCACTGTCTTCATACCGGAAATTAAAAAACCAACCTGACCGGTAAATAAATTTCCGGTAACGGTTGGCTCCGGATACATTAATCCAATATCTAAAACTTCATATTCAAGACCCGAGTGCGCAGATACAATCTTGTCACCCTTTGATATTGATCCATCTATAACTTCAATTAAGCAAATCACACCACGATATTCATCATACCAGGAGTCAAACAATAAACATTTTAGCGGATTGTCTTCGTTTCCCTTTGGTGCAGGAATACGTTTTACAATTTCAGTAAAAAGATCTTTAACACCAACACCTGTTTTTGCCGAAATACGTAAAACTTCCGATTTATCTATATCAAAAGCAGTTTTTAATTCACGTTCAACAACTTCGGGCTGAGCATTAATCATATCTATTTTATTCATAACGGGAATAATTGTTAAATCTTGCTCAAATGCAAGATAAAAATTTGCCATAGTTTGAGCTTGAACTCCCTGCGCCGCATCTACCAACAATAATGCTCCCTGGCAAGCATACAAAGATCTTGAAACCTCATAGTTAAAATCAACATGGCCCGGAGTATCAATCAAATTTAATAAATAAGTTTGCCCTTCATATTCATAAAAAAGTGATGCCGTTTGAGCTTTTACAGTTATACCTCGTTCTTTTTCAACTTGAAGCTTATCCAAAAATTGTTCATTTTTATTTCTATCGGAAATCGTTCCAGCAAGTTCTAACATACGATCTGCAAGTGTAGATTTGCCATGGTCAATATGAGCAATAATAGAAAAATTTCTAATATGCGTTTGTTTAAAATTTTTTAAATCTATATTTTTTAAATCTTTATAAGCCATAATTAACTTTTTATAAAAAACATTAACTGTTTAACCAAAAATATACCCACCAATGTTGCTACAACAGCACCAATATTACCTATAATTATATACCAAATTCCTGTTTTGTATTCACCAGCCAAAAACATTTTTACAGCCTCTAGCGAATAAGTACTAAATGTGGTAAATGCACCTAAAAAACCAACCATTATTAAATTCTGAATAGTTGCATGAAAATTTAAAGCTTTAAAAAATTGAAAAAAACATCCGGCTAAAAAAGAACCCAAATAATTTATAAGCAATATATTAAAAGACATTGATAAAGCAATATTATGAGCCATAAAACTTCTTAATAAAGTTCCAAATATTCCACCAATTGCTATAAATAAAATCTTTAACATAACCCCCCTACATATGCTCCGGCTTTTCAACACCAAGCAAATCAAGCCCACAGACAAAAACCATATTTACTAAGTTTAATGTAAACATTCTTGCCTTACTTAAATTTATATTTTCTTTATCTATAACTTTATTACCGGAATAATATGCATGAAAAATATTTGCCAACTCAACCATATAATAAGACAATAAATGTGTTTGATATGTTTTTTCTATTGAAATTAATATTTCGCCAAAAGCCAAAAGCTTCTTTATCACATCAAGCTCTTGTTGGCATAAACTATTCAAACAAATATCTACTTCATTTTTAGATAACTTGTTATTTATTAAATTGTTTACAAAATCTTTAAATTCCAATTCAAGTTCGGCTTTTTTTAATATCGAATTAATTCGCACATATGCATATTGAATATAAAAAACAGGATTTTCATCTGTTTTTTTTAATGCAACGGCCAAATCAAACTCCAAGTGTGCTTCAGCTTTTCTGTGTAAATAAAAAAATCTGGCTACGTCTTTTCCAACCGTATCTATTATCTCTCTTAAAGTTGTAAATTTACCGGCACGTTTTGACATACGCTCAACTTGTCCTGCATTTTTAATGCTTACAAGCTGATACAGAACAACATCAAGATTATTTGAATCAAAACCCAGTGCATCAACAGTAGCTTTAAGTCTATTTACATAACCATGGTGATCTTGACCTAAAATATCTATCAATTTATCAAAATCACGTTCAAATTTATTTTTATGATAAGCTATATCTGCAGCAATATATGTAAGTTCTCCGGTGCTTTTTCGAACAACCCTATCTTTGTCGTCGCCAAAAGTTGAAGATCTGAACCACAAAGCACCTTCATTTTCATAGACAAGATCTTTTTCTTTTAACTCCAAAATAACTTTTTCAACCTGGCCGGAATCATGTAAAGTACGTTCCGAAAACCATTTATCAAATTCTATGCCATAATCTTTTAAATCTTGTTTTTGCAAATCAAGCATAATTTCTTTTGCATAGTCAGAAAAAAACTTATCATCTTTATCTAATAACTTTTGACCAAACTCTTTCACGGCAAGTTTAGCCAAATCAATCATATATTCGCCTTTGTAACCATCTTCAGGTAATTCTACAACCAACCCTAGCTCTTGTTGGCACCTAATTTTTAAAGACTCTCCCAATTTTTGAATTTGGTTACCGGCATCATTTATATAAAATTCTTTTTGAGCATTATGTCCTAAAAAATTTAAAACTCTGGCTAATGTATCACCGATTATTCCGCCACGACCATGTCCAAGATGTAATGGTCCGGTCGGATTGGCACTAACAAATTCAATTAAATATTTTACTTTAGATTGATCATTGTCCTGTTTAAAAAAGTTTTCTTTAGATTCAAAAAATTGTTTTACTATTTCATGCCAAGCCTTGCTTGTAAATGTTAAATTCAAAAAACCAGGACCGGCTATTTCTATTTTCTCAATATAATCTTTAAATGATTTATCAAATAAACTTGAATTAAAAGCATTAACAATTTTTAAAGCTATCTCTTTTGGATTAAGCTGCAACTTGCCGGCCAAAACAAGTGCAAAATTACAACTTAAATCTCCAAAATTTTGTCTATTTTTATCTACATTTAAAGTAAACTGCACCGAATCAAAATCTAAACTTTTTTCAGGAAATAGATTTGAAATAGCGTTAAAAAATTCTTTTTTTATTTTCTTGACTAAATTCATACATTAATGCCTTATAATTAAAACAATTAAGTGAGAACCAATCTATATTTTAGCAATTAAATAAAAGTTTAAAAGCAACTGTAAATAAAATTAAGATTTAATCGAAAAAAAGGAGCCGGTTTGAAGTATTTTTTAAGAAATAATATTTTTTTTATTTCAGTTTTATATTTTTTATTCTTAATAATATTTACAAGTAAAAATTTATTATTTTCCGGCACTTTAAAATTTCATAGCCCAAATTCCAGCATTGTGTTGGAATATCCATTAACAAAAGTTGCAATTGTTCCAAATACAATTCAAGGTTGGCCCGGAAGATCCATTTACGGAACAAGTGGAAAGGTTGTAAATATAAAAACTGCTAGTGGTTTTGTTGGGAACACACTTCTTGAAGATGAAGCCCCTACGGAATTGGTAACCAGCAACTCTAATGCTATAGTTTCTATAGACCGCGAACTTAGTTATGTAAGTAACGCCACTATAAATAATAATAACTTAATTAGATATAACAGTTCTGCTTTACTCACAGGCATCAATAACAACAGTAACGCAATATTGTCTTTAGATAAAAAACTTAGTTATGTAAGCAACGCTACAATTCAAAATGATAAACAAATATCTTGGAATTCAAGTGCTATAATTCAATGCAATAATAAAGTAACAAATAATAGTAATGCAATAGTTAAATTAGATAATGATCTTGGTTATATAAGTAACGCTACTATAAATAATAATAACTTAATCAGCTACAACAGCTCTGCTTTAATTACAGGTATCAATAATAACAGTAACGCAATAT